>JBJTJS010000299.1:0-4640 GCA_046096085.1 bacterium | reverse complement strand
GATCCCGCCTCGCGACGGTTCTCCCCCGGCTAGGGACGCGTCACGGTCACGGGATAGGGATCCGCACCGTCACGGTCCCGTCGGCGTATCCGGACTTGGTAGCGGTGACCGTCACCCGCAGTGTCTTGCCCTTCATGGCCTTGGTCACCGTGATGCTCCTCGCGGTGCCGACGGTCCGCCCGTCTAGCTTCCAGGCATAGGCGTACGACGCCGGCCTCGGACTCCACTGGCCGTTAGACACGGTGAGCTTCTCGCCCACCTTCTTCTTCCCGGTGACCTTGGGCTTACCGGTGTTGACGATCGGCGTGGGAGCTGGCGTGAAGCCCTCTTTCCAGGCGAGCGCACCCCCGGCACCGTTCGTAACCGTGATCATCGCACTGAATGTTGCCAGCGCAGCCGTGGTCATCTTCTCCCGGCAGACGAAGGAGATGGTGTACCCGCCGTCCGGGAGGATCCCCCCGTTCTCCGCCTTGACCGTGTCGAGGATCTTCGAGACCGGCGACGTCATGGGGGCAACCTGTGCAGGGGTAGCCCCGATCGTCGCGAGTTCGGTGACTCCCGTGATGTTGTTGCTCTCCGTGAGACCCGCTCCCGACATCGTGATGATGAAGTGGGTGGCGAGGGGGTTCGCGCACCCACCCGATGTCTGAACGCTGAAGCCCGTGTCGCCCGTGCCCTCCGTGGGCAGGAACGTCAGCGTCCCCTCAGCAGCCTGTGTCGCGGGCATCGTGCCCATGAGGAGTCCCGCGGCGAGTGCAGCAGTGCCGAGGCTCCCCACCGTGAGTCGTGCCATGCGTGATGTCATCAATGAACCTCTCGATCGTGGGGTGGGTCAGCTCCGAATCGACGTGTCGCCGCACTTGCTGGGATCCGCGAGGTTGCCGAAGCCCTGAAGGTTGATGAGCGTCTTGGCCTTGCAGACCTCGGAGTTGACGCCTACGAAGACCTTGTAGACCAGCGAAGTCGAATCGTCCGCCAGCGCGGAGGGCACGATGTTGTTCACGTTGCGCAGATTCGGGAAGACCGTGTTGAGCACCGTGGGAGCCACCCCGTCGATGACGCCCACCACGGCCATGCCGCGACGATCCGGTGCCGACTTCCACATCTGCGCCTGGTAGACGGCTGCCGAGTACGGCATGATCTGGTTCTTCTTCAGTTCGCGGCCGTCATGCTCCTGGGGCAGGTCCCCGGGGAACGTCCCGCCGTCCTTGACCGGTACGAGGCACGGATACTGCGACGGCGTGAAGTCACGTGGGATACCGACATAGTCGAGCCAGCTGTTGCGGGTGCCCGAGCCGACCTGCACGAGCGCCGGCTGATAGGAGTCGTTTTCGCACGTGTAGATGGAGACGATCTCCGCCCTCGTCAACTGCGTGGGAACATCGCCATCGCTGCGGACGGCGAACGTGAGCGCATCCGTGGCGAAGGGCACCCACGCCATCGAGACCGAGCTCGTGTACGTCCCCTTGGAGGATGACGAACGGGCGAACTGCCAGCAGCCGTTGTTCGCCAGGAGCGACGCCTGCAGGGCATCGCGCCCGGCCGTGGAGCCATTCGGGCGCACTATGTCCTTGCATGCGGGGGTTGTGACCGGGTTCTTGGTCGTGACGGTAGGCGACCCGATGGCGTCGTAGGAAGCGATGACCTTCTCGCTGTTGACGGTCACGACGTCCGCGATGGCATTCATGAGCGTCTGGGTGGTGTCCGACCCGCCTCCGGCGAGTGAGCGGTAGGTGCCAGCGGGCGGGTCGGCCTGCGCCGCCGGCACCAGGGCCAGCGCAAGGCTGAGCGCGCCCGCGCCCGCCGCGGCGGCGATGAGCGTCTTGTGACGGTTCACGTGATTCCCTTTCCTTGTGTGTCCGGCGCGGGTTCGCGACGGGGTCTACGGGGTGGGGGCCTTGCGCCGCCCCAGTTGTGCCACGAGGGCACCCACGAGCAGGGCCACTCCGCCCAACAGGAAAAGCAGCACCGCCGCGTAGCGGACCGCACCCACGGCCTGCGCGGGTGTGGGAATCAGCGCCGCCGCGACCGGGGCCGTACCCGGTTCCTCGGCCCCCGTCGCCTCACCAGGCTCCGTCCGGGTTGCGTCGACCACGACCGTGTCGTCCACGGTCTCCTCGACCATCGGCGGCTCCGGCTCCGGGGGAGGGGCGGAGGACGGGTCAGGTACCGTCCCCGTGGCCGTGCCGGTCGTGGTCGCCGTCGTGCCCGAGGTATCCGTGTACGTCGTCGTCGTCCCGCTGCCAGTCGACGTGCCCGTCGAGGTGCTCCCGGAACCAGCGGACGCATCCGGCGATGCCCCCGATCCCGGGCTCTCGGGCGTCGGCGACGGAGATGCCTCGCTGGGCGATGGCTCCGGAGACGGACTGGGTGATGGGCTTGGAGATGGGCTTGGAGATGGGCTTGGCGACGGGCTCGGCTGCTTGCCCGCGGTCGTGCGGACTCGCTGTGCCGCCGCGAGGGTCAGGGCCCGCTCCCGATCATTGAGCGGCACATAGCCCCGGGGAAGTTCCCCCGCTGCTTCGCCGAGGACTTGACCGTCTGCGGCGGCGTACTCCAGCAGATCCGCGTAGGCAGCGCCGGTCGCGCGCGTGAGGGTGCTGGGGGTGGTCGCCGCGTATGTGTAGGTCGTGAGCGGGTAGGCGCCCTTGACCTTCTGCGTGGGATCAGGCTGCCTCACCCCGGGCGCCTTGGTCGCCACCGACGCTGACGCCGCGGCGCGCAGGGACTGGGGGGTCGGAAGGACGTACTCACCCGCGGCATTGAGCAATGCCGCGGGGGTCAAGGAGAAGCGCTCCGTCAGCGGCGAATCAGTCACCGCGATCATGGCGCGGCGACCGGGCTCCTGCACCGGCGAGCGCTTCCACCCCGGAGGTATCGCCGCGGGATCGAATACACCCCGGGCGAGGGAATCCCCCCGACTCGCAGCGCGGGCCGCGGTGTAGAGGTCCCCCGCATACGGAATGAGGTCGAACGTGCAGATGGGCACTGGAATGGTCGAGTACGTACGGCACTGATTGTCTTCGCGAGGGTAGTCCGATCTCGGGAACGTGGAGTTCTTGTAGGCCGCATTCAGCGTCGTTCCCCACGGATCCGGCTTGCCGCTAAGGAATGCTCGGGCGTCCTTGTCGTTCCAGATGTACTCCCAGACCAGTCGTGCGGAGTCGCTCGTGCCTGCAGTGGTGAGCATGTGCGCGAGTCCAGGGAACTTGAGTCCCTCGAACTGGGGGTTGAGAGACAGGAACTCCGGATCCTGGGCAAGATCCAGGGGATTCTCCGCAACGTTCCCCGTCTGAGGCTCGGCGTCGTAGCGGTACGTCTGGGTGAGCAGCTTCGCGAGGAGGCGCGGGTTCAGGCGGATACCGTCCAGACGGGCACCGTCGCGCACCCGAATCTCGTCGGGCGCGAGCGTGGAGGACTGGCTCTCGACGTTGAAGCCGATGACGAGGCCCGAGAGGGCCACCGGTGCGTAGACGATGGGCCGCTGAGGATCGACCTGGTCCTCCGGCACCCCGAACGACACGAAGCCCAGGTCCGATTGGGTGCTCGTCAACTTTGAGCGGACGGCGTCGTCGGGGATCACCGTGAACGAGTAGTTCTTCTCCTCGATCTTGCATAGCGCCGGCTGCCAGCGTGTCACGGCCTCTGCCATGCGCTCGCTTCCGAGGAGCGCTATCTCGCTGGCCCCCATCGCGCACGCGGCACCGACCGGCTGGAACTCGAGGGGGAAGACGATGCGATGCGCCCAGTTGGACGCCATGAGCGGAGAGGTGTCCACGGGGTCGGTGTAGGTACGGTTGCGCGGCGTTCCATCCACCTCGGTCTCCCCGCGCGGAACGACTACCAACCAGCACAGAGGCGTCTCCCCGTCACGGATCTGACCGCAGCCGAGGCCGGGTGCCTCGACCCCGGTCTGGATCTCGAAGTAGTCCTGGCCAGTCCCGTCCGCACGGGTGCGATTGTGGTTGCTCTCGTTCGATGTGTTCCGGTCGAAAAACTCCGACTTGGGGCCCGTCGTGCGCTTGCCGGTCCAGGAGTCGAAGGGGATGTAGGAGAGGGTCCCGTCCGCATACTCCTCGTATTTGTCCTCGAGAGGATCGACGACTCCCGCGGTGGTCATCTGGCGGGAGTTCGTGTTCTGCCCCCCCGTGCCCGACTTGAGTGAGCCGTACTGGCACTGCTCGCGCGGCGGACCCGCCTCTGCCGTGCCGCCCCAGCACTGCATGAACTGCAGGTAGTTGGTATTCAGGTTGCCGAACTCCGGCTGGGTCGGCCTTCCGCCCTTCCACGTGATGCGCACGATTTGATTCACCAGGTTGCGCGTCTGGCTCACCGTGATCTCCAGGCCGGAGAACTCCCCGGATCCCGACTTGGTGAGAGCGCTCCCCTTCTCCGCCCGCGGAGGAGGCGCGGCGGCCGCGGGCAGGCTCAGCAGCGCACCGAACCCGATGAGGGCACACCCGACCAGGCCAGCAATCGCGCGCCTCATGCGCTGTCACTCCCCTTCTCCGCCGACGACCGGCCCAGACGACGCGCGACGAGCGGCGGGGCGAAGAGGAGCGCCACGACCACCACCAGGCAGGCGAGGAGGAGGCCCGTGTAGGGACCCCAGCCCGAACTCGCCTGCGTCGTCACCGGCA
>JBJTJS010000298.1:0-2967 GCA_046096085.1 bacterium | reverse complement strand
CCCCCGGACCGGTCACACTCGAGGACATGAGCAGCACGGCCCGATCGCGCACCCGCCTCGCGGCCGCCGTCACGGCGGTGGTGACCCTCGCCGGCGTGCTCCTCGCCACCGCGGCCCCTGCCCTGGCCAACGCCGAGGCGCTGCGGGCACGGATCCACGCCCGGGTCGCCGTGGTCATGGACGACGCGGTGCGCGCCGGTCTCTACAGCCCCTCCCAGGAGACCTACGTCGTCGGGGCGATCCTGCCCGCCTCGGTGGACCCCAAGGACCTCCCGCCCCCCGTCGAGCGGGCGACCGAGAACGCCTTCTGGGACATCCTCACCAAGACCACCGGCTACACCGAGGGCCAGATCCGCACCTGGCTGGGCAACGGCTCCACCCTCGAGCGGATCGCCGGCTCCGACAGCGACGCCCTGCGCATGGACCTCTACCGCTGGCTGTCCCGCCCGGTCGTCCAGGCGCAGGCTGAGGGCCGAATCGACAAGGACGACTCCGCCGACCTGCGCGACGACATCAGTCGCGCGGTCTACCGCCTCATGGGCCAGCAGGGCGGCGGCGACCGCCCCGTCAACCCGGTGCCTCGATCCAACCCCGTTCCCCAAGTGAACTGACCCCGATAGGGTCACCTCGTCTGCTCGCCGTGGCCGAGTGCTGTAGGGGGCACTGATCCCGACCGCGACGAGCATCGGCCCCCGGGCCCCCCAGAATGGAGTGGGGGCGCGGGGGCCGATTAACGTCCGGTGGCTCGCGAGCGGATGACAGGATGCACGCATGATCCTCGTGGTGGACGACGACCCCGCCCTGCGGCAGGTCCTCCACCGTGTCCTGAGCTTCGAGGGCTACACCGTGTCGGCGGTTCCCACCGGCCATGACGCGCTCGAGGAGGCGCCGGCCGCCGAACTCGTCGTCCTCGACCTCGGCCTCCCCGACATCGACGGCCTCGAGGTGTGCCGCCGCATCCGGGCATCGGGCAGCGACGTCCCCATCCTCGTCCTCACCGCGCGCGGCGACGTCACCGACCGCGTCGCCGGCCTCGATGCCGGTGCCGACGACTACCTGCCGAAGCCGTTCGACCTCACCGAGCTCCTCGCCCGCGTCCGCGCCCTGCTCCGGCGCATCAACCACTCCTCGGACTCCTACTCCCTCGGCGACCTCACCCTCGACATCGCCCGGCATCGGGTCATGCGCGACGGGGAGGAGATCCCCCTCACGAAGACCGAGTTCTCCCTGCTCCAGGTCCTCCTCGCCGCCCAGGGCACCGTGGTGGAGCGGGGCGACCTCATGACCGAGGTGTGGGGCTTCTCGTCTCCCACCCTCGACTCGAACCTCGACACCTATGTCTCCTACGTGCGCCGCAAGACCGAGGCGGGCGACCGCTCGCGACTCATCCACACCGTGCGCGGCGTGGGATTCATCGCGCGCGTCGAGTAGCGGGCATCGAGTAGTGGGTATCGCGAGATGAGAAGCCTGCGCACCACGGTCGCGCTCATCGTGGCGGCGACCGTCGCCCTGTCGGTGCTGGGCCTGGCGGTCGGGGTGTGGCTGCTCACGCGCAGCGCTCTCATGGGAAGCGTTGACGCCTCGCTCGAGGCGCGCCTGCAGGCGGGCGTCTATCTAGAGAACGCCGAGGACCTCCCGTCCGTCGGCCGACCCCCGATCAAGGGTCAGCCGACCGTGGTCGCCGACATCGTGCTCTCCGACGGCGACGTGTTCGAAGCCGACCGGGAGTTCTTCGACCTTCCGGCCACGCCGGAGGACCTGGCCCTGGCGGATGCGCCCGCGGGCGAGGAGGCCTACTCCACCCGCACCGCGCCCAATGGCTCGCAGGTCCGTGTCCTCACCGTCTCCCTGGGGGACGGCATCGCCGCCCGGGCCATGCGCAGCCTCGACGAGACCAACACCATCCTCGTGGGACTCGCGTCGATCCTCGCCGTCGTGGGGGTCGCCGCCGTGGGGGTCGGCGCGGGGATCGGCGTGCTCGCCGTCCGGCGTTCCACGATCCCGCTGGAGGAGGTCGCCGACGCCATGCGCGCCCTGTCCCGCGGCGAGCGCGGCGCCGCCCCGGTGGCCAAGTCGGGGGCGCCGCGCGAGGTGGTCGACGTCGTCGAGGCCACCAACACGCTGCAGGATGCGCTCGACAGGTCGCAGGCACAGCAGGAGCGGCTCGTGCAGGACGCCGGCCACGAACTGCGCACGCCGCTCGCCTCGCTGCGCGCCAACGTGCAGTTCGCGCAGCGCACGGCGCAGGACCCCACGACGCAGGAGTCGCTGGACGCGGCGAACGCCGAGCTCGACGAGTTGGGCCGGCTGGTCGAGGAACTCCTCGCCCTCGCCGCGCGAGACGAGCCCCTGCGCGAGGAGATGGATCTCGACATCGGCGAGGCCGTGAGCGTCGCCGCGCAGCGCCTCACCCGTCGCACCGGCCGGACCGTCACCCTCGAGGTGCCCGACCACCCGGTCGTTCGCCGCGTGGACCCGGCCGGGGTCGCCGAGATCATTGGGAACCTGCTCGACAACGCCGCCAAGTTCAGCGACGGCACCATCGTGGTCGCCCTCTCCGACGGTGCCCTGGAGGTGCGCGACGCGGGCCCGGGCATCCCGGAGGAGGAGCGCACCGCCGTCTTCGACCGGTTCCACCGCACGCCCGAGGCTCGCGGGGTGCCCGGCTCGGGCCTCGGCCTGTCGATCGTGGCGGACGCCGTCGCCGCCATGGGCGCCACCATCACCTTGGAAGATGCCCCGGAAGGCGGATTGATGGCGCGCGTCACCCTGCCCGAGGCCTAGAGTCTCGACGCGCCCCCGACCCGCGACGCGCGTGGCACTCGCTGTCACCCTCGGTGCGCTCGCCCTCGTCTCCGCCACGTCGAGCTTCGCCGGCGTCGTCGACGTCTCCCAACCGCGCGCGATCGGACCGCTGACCACGGGGGAGTTCGCCGCCAACGTCTCCGCCGACAGCCAGCAGTTCGG
>JBJTJS010000297.1:0-6062 GCA_046096085.1 bacterium | reverse complement strand
ACTCGAGGCCGAGATCGCCGAGGCCCGGGACAGCCTGGCCTCCACGCTGGAGCAATTGCGCGAGGAGACCCGGCCCGCGGCCCTCGCCCAGCGCGGCGTCACCGCGGTCAAGGGCTTCTTCACCGACGAGTACGGCGGTATCCGCCCCGAGCGCGTGGCTATGGCCGCAGGCGTCGTCGTGACCCTCGTGGTCTTCCGCAGCTGGCGCCGTCGCCGGCGTCACTGCCATTGCCACTGAGGGTCTTCGTGACGAGCACCCTCGACCCACCCGACACGACGCCGGGCCATGACGGCTCGGTGCCCATCCGCCTCCTCCACGATCGTGTCCTGGTGCGTCAGGGTGTCGATGACGGCGAGCGCACGTCGACGGGCGGCATCCTCATCCCCGCGACGGCGCAGGTGGGTCGCAAGCTTGCCTGGGCGCGCGTGGTCGCGATCGGGCCGAACGTGCGGTCGATGGCCCTGGGCGACCGGGTCCTCTTCGAGCCCGAGGATCGCGGGTCCGTCGAGTTGCACGGCATCGAGTACGTCCTGCTCCGCGAACGCGATATCCACGCGGTCGCCTCCGCTCGCCACGGGGACGACAGCACCGGTCTCTACCTGTGAGGTTGACGTGAGTTCAGTGCAATCCGATCGATTGGTGATCTTCGGCATCACCGGGGACCTGGCGCACAAGATGACCCTGCCGTCGCTGTATCACCTGGAGAAGCGGGGCCTGCTCAACTGCCCGGTGATCGGCGTCGCGGGCAACGACATCACCGACCAGGACCTGTGGAAGATGACGCGCGACGCCGTCCACCAGGTGATGGCGAAGTCCGGCGAGGAGGTCGACGAGGACGTCCTCACCAGGCTCGTCGAGCGGATGACGTACATCGGCGGGGACTTCACCGACGCGGGCCTCTACACGCGACTGCGGGCGCACATGACCGGGTCGAAGCATCCGCTGTTCTACCTGGAGATCCCGCCGTCGCTCTTCGGCCCCGTGGTCGAACAGCTGGGGGCCGCCGGGCTCACCGAGGGGTGCCGCGTCGCGGTGGAGAAGCCCTTCGGCACCAGCCTGGAGTCCGCGCGCGAGCTCAACGAGCGCCTGCACCAGGTGCTCGACGAGGACCAGCTCCTGCGCATCGACCACTTCCTCGGCAAGGAGCCGGTCCAGGACATCACGTTCGTACGCTTCGCCAACGCGTGGCTCGAGCCGCTCTGGCGCCGGGAGTACGTCGAGTCGATCCAGATCACCATGGCCGAGGACTTCGGCGTCGAGGACCGCGGCTCGTTCTACGACCGCGTCGGCACGCTCCGCGACGTCGTACAGAACCACCTCCTCGAGGTGCTGGCCCTCGTGCTCATGGAGGCGCCGGGAGCCGGAGAGGACCCCATCGGCTCGCGGCGCCTGGACATCTTCCGCGCGATCCGGCCGCTGAACCCCGACGACGTCATCCGCGGGCAGTACGAGGGCTATCGCCAGATCGACGGCGTGGCACCGGACAGCGACACGGAGACCTACGTCGCCTGTCGCCTGCACTGCGACACGTGGCGGTGGGCCGGGGTGCCGATCTTCATCCGGGCCGGCAAGCGCATGCCCATCACCTCGACGGAGGTCGTCGTGCGCTTCCGCCGTGCGCCGTCGTTCCGCGTGGGGGAGCGCATGCAGCGCTTCTCCGGTCACGACGACGTCGTGCTGCGCATCGGCAACCCGTCGGGCATCGACATCGGCATCCGGGTCAAGACGCCGGGCGTCGACACGGTGGAGCCGGAGTTCCTCTCGCTGGACTTCGCCGACACCCTGGGGGACTTCCCCAGCCCCTACGAGCGCCTGCTGCACGACGCGATGGTCGGCGACCACACGCTCTTCCCGCGGTGGGAGGCGGTGGAGCGCACCTGGGAGATCGTGCAGCCGATCCTCGACGATCCCCCGCCGGTGATCCCCTACGTCCCGGGGACCTGGGGCCCGTCGGAGGCCGACCGGTTCGTGCGGTCGCACGGCGGCTGGCGGGATCCCACGGTCACGTCGTAGGCCGTCGGGCCAGGGTCGAGCGGGCCAGGGTCGAGCGTTCTCCTCGATAGCCGCCCGTGGGCCGCGTTTTCGGGCCGATTTTCGCGGCTCGCGGGCGGCTAACGCAGGGGTGGGCGGCTGACGCTGGGGGGTCTGACCGGTCCGTGGAGGGCCCAGCAGGCAACACGGGGCGCCGATCGGCCATCCTCGGAGGTGGCATGCGCCGGGCCGGGCCCGTAGCGTGCTGTGATCGGGAGCGTCGCGCGCGGGTCGGGTAGGCCGGGACGCTGCCGGGGCCGCCGAGAACACCGACGAGGACGCCGAGGAGGGACCGTGCGCGCACTCTCCGCGGCCCTGGCGATGGTGGCCCTGGCGGCCTGCCTCGTGGCGCCCGCCGTCCCCCAGGCCTCGCCCGCCTCCGACCGGGCGTCCGACGAGGCGTTCCGCCCCTCCATCTGCACGCGAGCCCTCGGCGTCATGTCGTCGGTGCGTGTCGACACCGACGGCCTGGCGGAGGACCGACTCGTCATCGGCACCTGGGAGGTTCGCCCGCGGGCGTGGCGATGGCGCGGGGAGAACCGCACCCACCCCACCTGGAACACGGTCCTCCATTCCTCGGCCTGGCTCATCCCCGACGACTCCACGGGCGTGCCCGATGCCGTGGACGCCATGGTGGAGCAGTCGCGCGTCAATCCGGACTCGGGCCGCGCCCCGGACATGGGGGTCCGCGGGTGGACCGAGGCCCATGTCACCAAGCGCCTGACGACGGCGCTGTGCCTGTACGAGTGGGCGGACACCGGCACGCGTCAGCGACTCGTCCCCGTGATCGAGGCACTGGCGCGCGCCAACATGGACCCGCGCCGCTACGCCGGCCCGCCGCGTCGAGGTCCCCACAACCACGGCCTGATGGCGGACCGGGTGCTCATCGACGCCGCGCGCGACCTCGGCCGACCGGGCTGGGAGGAGGTGGCGCTGCAGCGGATCTCCCTGCAGTTGCGAGACACCTTCGACCCCTGCGGGATGGTGTTCGAGCAGTCCTCGACGTACCTGCTCCTGCACATCCGGCTATGGACCGGCATCCTCCGCTGGCTGGAGGAGCCCCAGCTGTCGATCGCCGAGGACGCCTTGAAGCGGGCCCGGCGGATGGCCGATGCCCTCACGAGGCCGGACGGCGGATTCGAGATCGTCGGCGACGGAGGGGCCCGCGCGCGCCCGTCGGGAGGGGAGGGGCCGCTGCGGTGGTGCCCCCAGACCGGCTGGTTCGCCAACACCTGGCGCGCCTCGGGGCTCACCCAGCACACCGTCGTGCGCTTCGGCCCGGGGACCCGCGGTCACGGGCACGCCGACCACGGTGCGATGACGTGGTGGGTGGGACACCGTGACGACAGCGTCGTCGTCCTCACCGACCGGGGGCTCTTCGGCAAGTCGCGCGACGCGCGCCTGGACTACGCACGGTCAGCGGAGGCCCACTCCACCCTGCAGGGGATCGTGGGGCCCGCCAAGGTCATGGTGGGCGAGTTGCGCGATGGGGGACGTCGCGTGCTGCTCACAGGGCAGGGAGGTGCCGTCGGCGGACCCACGGCGCGACTCGACCCGCCCGAGGGAGACCGCGACCGGTGGCTGCGTCAGGTGCGCTACGACGATGCCGGCGCGGTGCTCAGCGTCACGGACCGCATCGAGGGGGGCGAGCCTCGCAAGGTGCGGCAGCGCTTCGCCCTCGATCCGGCGTGGCGGGAGTCGGGGCCCGGGACCTTCACCGCACCCGGAGGCTGGCGGCTGACCATCGAGTGCAGCGCGGGGCGCCCCGCGGTGCGCGACGTGCCCCACTTCCCCGACACCGGCGTGGTGGAGCGGGCCCTCTCGGCGGACTGCACCGGCATGCTCGGCGGCACGTCCCCGCCCATGACCGCCGTGCTGCGGGTTCGGCCGCCGTCCGACAAGGCTCGCGGGACGGACTGAGCCCCGCTGTCCGCGCAGGGGTTCCCACTCCGATGGCGCCGTGGCAGCCTGCGAGCCACCGGCGCGGGGCCGGACATGGGGATCTCAAGGGGGAATCATGCGCAGCCGTCTCGTCACCATCCTGGGAGGAACGGCGGCCGCCGCCGGCCTCATCGTGGCCGTGCCGGCGTCGGCCCTGGCGCAGGTGCCCTCGCAGTCGGGTGTCTCGCCGACCCCGGGTCGCGTGATCAACTGGGGCTGCTGCCCGATCCAGCCGCTGCCGCCGGAGACTCAGTCCGGCGCGACCGCGGTCTCGGCCGCCTGGTCGTTCAGCCTGGCGCTGAGTGACGGAGCGGTCATCGCCTGGGGCAACGACAACTCCGACTTCGACAACAACAAGTACGGCGAACTCGACGTGCCGGCGGAGGCCACCTCCGGGGTCAGTGCGATCTCGGCGGGCAATCTCCACGGGCTCGCCCTCAAGGAGGGCAGGGTGATCGCGTGGGGCAAGAACGAGTTCGGCCAGACCCGGGTCCCCGAGATGGCGAAGTCGGGAGTCACGGCGATCGCGGCCGGAGACTTCTTCTCGATGGCGCTGAAGAACGGCCGGGTCATCATCTGGGGTCGCTTCTACGACGAAGCCCCGCCGGGGGTCAAGTCTGGTGTCACGGCCATTGCGGCCGGACAGTCCTACGCGCTGGCGCTCAAGGACGGTCGCGTCATCGGGTGGGGCGAGGACAACGACGACCAGGCGACTCCGCCGCGGGGGGCCCGGTCGGGAGTGACGGCGATCGACGCGGGCGGATACAACTCGATCGCGCTCAAGGACGGCAGGGTGATCGTCTGGGGCGCCGGATACAACGGTCAGAAGCGGATCCCCCCGGGGGCCAAGTCCGGGGTCACCGCGGTGGCTGCAGGCGGCATCCAGCTCGTGGCGATCAAGGCCCCGTCGGCCACGGGTGCCTCGGTGTCCCCGGGCAGGTAGTCGGCCGCCGGCTACGCGGGCCGGTGCGCGCGCGTGAGCAGGAAGGAGCGCGCGTCGCCGGGCGGCGCGTACCATCGCGACTCGTCGACCCGCAGGCCCAAGACCCGCACAGCGGTGTCGTGCAGCGCCGGGGCGTCGTCCGCGCTGTGGACCATGACGACGGTGCCCCCGCCCTGCAATGAGCCGGACACCGGACCCAGGGTGCGCTCGATGCCTGCGGCGCCGCCCATGTAGTAGAGCACCTCGGAGAGCACGAGCACGTCCATCCCCGACGGGACGGTGCCGGGGATGTCGGCGGCGGCCGGAGTGACCGACAACCGCACGTTCGCGAGACCATCGGTGACCCGGCGGGCCGCGTCGATGGCGCGCGGGGACACGTCGCATCCGACGATGGTGGCGTCCGGATGCGCCTCGGCGAGGTCCCGCAGGTTCGCGCCGATCGAGCACCCGAGTTCGAGCACGGTCCCGGCGGAGGCTGGGACGGCCGCGATGAGCTGCTGCCGCTTGAAGACCTCGTAGGAATCGGAGTCGACCGACCAGGGATCCTCGCCCGAATTGTGCGTCGAGTCGAAGATGCGCCGCAGCGCCGCGTCGCGCACTCTCGGGGGGCAGCGCGAGACGACGCCGAAGAGGAGCCGATGGGCGGTGCGACCGAACCAGGAGTCGGCGTGGGAGTCCTTCTCCGTCGTCACGGCCGACGCCTGGCATGGCCGGTCGCGGCGGACGCGACCGGTGAGGGATGGCCGGTCGCGGGGGACGCGACCGGAGTCGGCGGACCGGGCACGGCGCCCTCCCTCTCGGCAGTCGGCGGGAGTCTGCGACGGCTTCCGCGGCACGGGGCCCGGAGCCGGTCATGTCGGGTGCGCCGCCAGGGACTCGAACCCCGAACCCGCGGATTAAGAGTCCGCTGCTCTGCCAGTTGAGCTAGCGGCGCGTGGGAGCCGACGCTATCACCCGACCCGGCGAAAACGCACCGGGGTCCCGGGGGCTGCCTGCGCCATCGCGTCGAGGTCGGCGTCCACGACGACGGCGATCACGGGGTAGCCCCCGGGACCCCGGTGCGTTTTCGCCGGGTCGGGTGATAGCGTCGGCTTCCACGCGCCGCTAGCTCAACTGGCAGAGCAGCGGACTCTTAATCCGCGGGTT
>JBJTJS010000296.1:0-2063 GCA_046096085.1 bacterium | reverse complement strand
GCTCGCGGCCCTGCTCGCAGCGGCTCTCCTCGGCGATCTGCACGCTGTTGAGCTTGGCGCGCATCGCCCGCAGCCGCTGGCGCTCGGCGTCGTTCGCGACGACCTGCATCTTGGCGGTGTAGTTGAGCGCGGAGTCGGGCTCCTCCTGCACGGCGCCCGGATCGATGTCGGCGACGTCGATCTGCGGCGAGCCCCACTTCTCCAGCGTCGCCTGGATCGAGCGGCGCGCGCGGTCCATCTTGCGCGCGATCATGCGCCGCGCGGCCCACTCGGTCTCCCGCTCGCGCAGCGCGGCCTCGATCGCGACGGCCTGCTCGTCGGTGCACGACAGGCCGTAGGCCCGCTCCAGGCCGAGTCGGCCGTCGATGCGGTAGTCGTGGCCGCGGCGGATGAACGTCCCCGGCTTGGAGTTCATCCCGTTCTTCAGGTCGATCGTGGCGATGACGAACGTCGTGAACGGGCGGAAGCGCGACGCGCGAGGCACGCCCGGCGGCCGGGTCAGCGGGGGACCCATCCACCAGGGCGGCTGGAGCACCATGGAGTAGGCGTACTTGTTCACCGGATCGTCGTGATGGACCATCATGAGGTGGCGCATCTGCCCCTGGGGCAGCGCTGGAGCCTCGGCCGGCTCGTGGACGAGCAGCACGTCGTGCTCGGGGTCCATGGCCTCGGGATTGTCGCGCCACCTCCGCCAGAACTCCGGGCGGAAGGGCACCCCGAAGTACGCCCCGCCGGAGACCCCGAGGTGCTGCAGCGGGGGGATCCCCACGAAGGGCCCCGGGATCGTCGACACGTCGAGGGCGACGTTCGCCCCGAGGCTCTCACCCATGAGCACCACGCGGGGCCGTCGCTCGACGGGGATCTGCTGCAGTCTGTCGCGGATCCCCTCGAGGACCATCTGCGTGAGCATGACGCCCTCGTGCGTCTTGGTCATGGCGAGAGCCGACGGCACGAGGGCGTACTGCGGAACGATGGTGGCGCAGTCCCCCCGCGTGAGGTACTCCAGCGCCTCGATGATCGTGTAGTTGACGTAGCCCACGCCGGTGGGGCTGGCGACGCAGATGATGGATCGCTCGAAGCCCCCGCAGGCCTCGAGGTCCCGCAGGGCGAGCGCCGCCCGCTCCCGCAGGTCGTCCGCGCTCTCGTAGCCGGCGACGACGCGCACCGGATCGACCGCGGCCTCGCCCATGACGGCCGTGATCTCCGCGGGGGTGAGGGCCATGAGCACGAAGCGACGGCCCTCCTTGCCGATGGCGTCGAAGGGCATGTCGCTGCGCGGACCGGCGGACACGAACGGGTTGGACGGGGGCTCCGGGTAGGCCGGCTCCACGACGTCGTCCTCGTGCTCCAGCCGCTGGGTGATCGCGCGGATGGCGTAGGCGCCGGCGGCCCCCATCGCTCCCAGGATCGCCCCGTGGGCGAGGAACGAGCCCAGGGCCCCCGGCGGCCGGTGGATGACCTTGGCGATGAGCCTCTCCAGGCCCTGGGCGGCGAGCTCCTCGCTCACGACGAGCGTGCCGAGGCCGAGTGCGGTCACCGCGCCCACGCCGGTCGCCGTCGCGAGGGACTTCGCATTCACGCCCTCGACCCGGTTGCCCTGCCCCTCGGCCGCGCCGTACCTGTGCGCTCGCCTGATCGCGAAGTAGACGTTGCCCGCGGCGATGGCGGCCCCCGTCGCGATGTTGGGAAGGAGCGTGGTGTCGAGCCCGGGCTTGAGCTTGAGCCGGTTGTGGAGCAGTTCGTCCCACAGCGTCGCCGCGCCACCGGAGATGCCGGCGAAGGCGAGCTGCCGTCCCGCGGCGTAGCCGGCGGCCGCGACGAAGCTCTCCCGGCTCGCCCGCGCGGTGGCGAACGCTGTTGCGTATCCCCCGGCGACGGCGCCGGACGCGACGACCACGCGCGCGACCGGGCCCGGCCTTCGGCCCGGCAGGGCGGCGACGGCCTCGAGCGAACTCCAGGTCGTGGCGGTGAGCTGGTAGTTGATGGCGGCCACGCTGCCGGTGACGATGGCCTGGTCCACCGGGGAGCGGGGGAGCAGGCCTCGCGAGAGGGATCCCGCGAGG
>JBJTJS010000295.1:0-6499 GCA_046096085.1 bacterium | reverse complement strand
GCAGCCCTGACATCGGCGGGGCGATCAGCTGGGCGATCTCCGGCTTCGGGAAGAACGCCGGCGTCATGATCGGCCTCGCGGCAGTCGTCATGGCGGCCGGCATCGTCGGCTGGCTGCTGCGCAGTGCCCTCAATCCGCTGGTCGATCGGTTCGTGTACAACTGCGACAACGTCGAGACAGCAGAGCAGCTCAATGCGTGCCTGGCGCGGGGCGGCGCGTGACTCTTTGCGACGTTCCTCGGGGGGATCGTCCTCCAGATCGTCATCTTCGTCATCGTGATCCTCGCCGAGATCGGCCTCATCAACGCTTCGCTGAAGCTCACGCGCGGGGAGAAGCCGGCGTTCTCAGACATCTGGCACCCTCAGCACGGCTGGCTGTACTTCTTCGTGGCTCTCGTCACCGGCGTCCTCATCGGCATAGGCTTCATCTTCTGCATCATCCCCGGGCTCATCCTGCTGTGGCTGTGGCAGTTCACCCGGTACGCCGCCCTCGACCGCGGTCAGGGCTTCGGTGATGCCTTCTCCACTGGGACCCGAGCCGTGCTCGACAACAAGGGACCGGCCGTCCTCACGCTGCTCGTGGTGTTCGTCGCGTCCCTCATTACGGTCTTCACCTGCGGCATCGGCGCGCTCGTCGTGTACCCGTTCACCGACCTCTTCATGGCGAACATGTATCGGCAGTTCCGCAAGGAGCCGGTCGTCCCGGTCGGTTAGGGGCTCCCTGCTCCCGCATCATTGGGTCGAGCCGCGCACGCGGGCGGCCAGGGCCCTGCCCAGGTCGTGCATCCACTCGTAGGGCTCGTCCGCGACGTCGTCCTCGGCTGCCCAGGTGGCCATGGCGGCGTAGGAGAGGCAGGTGTCCCCCGCCCAGATCGTGCCCATGTCCGCCCGGACACGCCGGTCGCATCCGGTCTTGCTCCACAGGCCGATGCGATTAGGCATATGGGACAGCGGGTCGAGCCTGAACGGCGCTGCCACCATGGACAGATCGACGCCGGTGAGCAGCCACTGCTCGACCAGGTGTGCGGCCGGGCCGCTGATGCCAGCGACCGGAGAGCCGGCCGCCGCCGCGTGGATGCGTCGCGCCACCTCGGCCAGCTCCCGCGCCGTGCCCATCGACAGCGCGTGAGGGTCCTGCTCGGTCCGGACGGTTCGGACCCGATCGAGCAGGCCGCTGCGCTGACAGCCGAGCGCTCGCGTCCGAGCCTCCGCGGCATCCATCCCGACGACCTCGAGGAGCACATTCGTGGCCCAGTTGTCGCTGACAGCGGCGATCAGCTGGCACACGTCGGCGACAGGGAGTTCCGCTGTACGCAGGTGCTGCCAGAGCCCGGAGTCGGCTACGTCGAGGGCCGGATCGCGCAGCAGCGGGCGGGTCGGGTCCAGCCGGCCCTCGACGATGAGTTCCGCGGCCTCGCACAGCAGGAAGATCTTCCCGATGCTCGCGGTCGGCTCGACGCGGTCCGCATCGATGGCCTCGACGACGACCCCCTGCGAATCCACGACGCAGGAGGACCACGCGAAGGGCACGGCACGAGTCTAGGCGGGCGCCGTGGCCGCCTCCGCCCCATCCCGATGGCCGGCGAGCGCATGCCGCACCCGCCGTCGGTGGGAGGGCCCGGGCGAACGCCTGTCGCCGACGCTCCGTCGGGTACACAATGTCCGCGGGAGGTGCCTCGTGTCCCTGGATGTCGGCGACTCGCTCGCGGATCGCTACCTCGTCCTCGAGCGCATTGGCTCGGGCGGGATGGGCGAGGTTTTCCTCGCTCGCGACGAGTCGCTGGGACGAGACGTGGCGATTAAGGTGCTGCTGTCCAGCCTCGGAGACGACGAGGGGGTTCTCGAGCGGTTTCGCCGGGAGGCTCGGGCCCTCGCCCGCCTGCGCAACCCCGGCATCATCGTGCTCTACGACGTCATCGTGGCCGACGATGGACGGCTCGCCCTGGTCCTGGAGTACGTCCCCGGTGGCTCGCTCGAGACGCTCATCGCCGCAGGCCCGGTTCCCCCGAGCGACGTGGCCACGATCGGGGTTGCTGCCGCGGATGCCCTGTCCGACGCCCATCGAGCGGGCATCATCCACCGCGACATCAAGCCCAGCAACATCCTCCTCGACGCCGATGGCGAGGCCCGGATCACCGACTTCGGCATTGCGCGCGGCGCCGGGGATGCGGGAGTGACCGCGCAGGGGGAAGCGCTCGGCACGCCGGCGTACATGGCTCCCGAACAGGCGCTGGGACAGCCGGCGACACCCGCCACGGACCTGTACTCCCTGGGCGCCGTGCTGTACGCCGCGGCGACGGGGGTCCCGCCCTTCGCCACGGCGGAGGGCGGGCTGTCCGCCGCGCTGGCGCACGTCCATCAGCCCGTGCCCGACCCTCGCTCGGTCTGCCCAGACGTCCCCGAGGCACTGGCCGTGGCCATCACGCGCGATGCAGAAGGACCCGGATGCGCGATTCGCCTCCGGCGCCGAGATGGCCGAGGCGCTCCGGGCCGCCGGGGACCTTCCGGCCACGGCCCCGCCGGCGTCCGCGCCGCCGCCCCGGCCTGCTCAGGGCGCCGGGGACGCAACGCGGCCGGGCCTGCCTCCGACCGCGGGCCCGAAGGCTCCTGCGGGGGGCTCGCCGGGAGCAGCGCCGGGACGCGGGCTGGTGACGGCCGGGGCGGCGCTCATGGCCCTGGGGGCGGCCGGGCTGCTCGTCGTCCTGCTGCTCGGCCTCGTCGTGCGCCCGGGATCCGCGGACACGGTCTCCGCCGGGCCGGGAGCCACGGAGACCGCGGCTCCCTCGCTCGCGCCGAACACATCGTCGCCTCCGCCCTCACCTGACGCGGAAGGGTCCGCTGCTGCCCCCTCGCCTACGACGACAGGCCCCGTCTTCGTGGAGCAGTTCACCAACGTGGTTGCGGAGCGCTCGGGCCTCGTCCTCGAGCAGGTGGACCAGGTCGAGGCCTGCGCCGCGGGCTGGGACGAGTCGAGGCTCTGGCTGTGCCGGATGGCTCCTGTCCTCCTCGGGTCCACCGCCGCGTTCCTCGAGTCCGACTTCTCCTCCCTTCCGCCTCCGCCCGCCGAGGTAGCGGCACTCGTGACGACGACGGCCGACGGTGCGACGCAGACGAAGACCGCCGCAGAGGCGGTCCGTGACTGCATGGCCCAGCAGGGGGATCAGTACGCGCCATGCGAGAAGGAATGGAGCGCCCTGGCCTCGCAGGCCGTGAGCCTGCGCAACGCGTGGGAGGGGTGGTCCCCGCTGCTGTGAGGGCGGGCCGGACCGTCAGGCCGGGACCCAGACCAAGCGGAGGTCCTCGACCCGGATGTCGGACTTCTCCAGGGGGATGGTGAGGATCGAGATGTCGGCCGCCTTGGCCGACCAGTCGGCGTCGATCGCGGCGACCTCCGCGGCGAGTTCGGCCTCCAGATCGGCGATGGCCCGGCTCGCGGCCCAGGCCTTGTCCTGTGCCGCCTCGACGCGCGCCTGGGATGTCGCCGCCCTCTTGGCCTGCGTCACGGCAGCGGATCGACTGCTCCTGCCGCCGAAGATCCCTCCGAGGAGCGTGGTCACCTGAGCGGCCGCTCCGTGCTCCGCCTCGTGCTGGGCGGCGCTGCGCTGCGCCGCGGATGCCGCAGAGCCCGCCCGTGTCTGCAGCGTGCGCAGCCGGGTCTCGTACTTGCGCCGCAGGCCCGCGATGGCGGCATCGGCCCTCTCCCCCGCGACGATCCCGCATCGCTGGGCGAACTCCTCGGGTGCCTCCTCCACCCGCGAGTACACCTTGAGCGCGGCATTGGCCTGGATGTCGACCGTTCGGGTGGCGAGGAGGTGGTCGGTGAGCGCTCGCTTGAGGTCCCCCCACCACGCCTTGCGCGTGACCTCGGGAGCGGGCAGGCGATACACCGCACCCTCGGGCGCCGCATCGAGAAGGTCGCGGTCGTCGTAGTCGACGCTGACGAACCCGGTGGGACGCGGCACGGCCTCCACGGGCACCAGCACGGCCTCGTACTCCTCGTCGTGCACGAGTCCCGCCTTCGTGTCGTCGTGGCGCAGACGGACCCGGGCGATCGCGGCGGCCTGCAGGGTAGGGCCGGCACCCAGCCCGGCCGCGCTGGCCCACGCGGCCGCGGGATCGAGGTAGGCGACCGGGATGCCTGCCGCGAACGCCGGCGCCACCGGGGTCTCGTCGTCGGCGATCGCCGTCGGCGTGCCCGCGCCCCGGGGTTCCGGTGGCTCCGGTGACTCCGGGGACTCCGGGGCCACGCCGGCCGCCGCACCGCTCGGGGCCGGGCCGGCGTCGCGCGGATCCACGAGGCCCAGGTCGGCGAGGCGCGTGATCTCCGCTCGGATGAGCGGGCCCCGCAGGTAGCTCATCGCCCACCTGGTCGCGGTGAGCACCGGCTGGTCCGACGCGGCCCTCTTGAGCACGAACTGCCTCTTCCCCAGCGTCGAGATGGCGTCGCTGACGCTGGCGAGGTCGACGGTGCCGGCCGCGCTCTTCAATCCGTCCACCAGGCGGGCCTTGTCTCGCTCGGTCTGCAGGCGGCCCACGAGCCATGTCCCGGCATTGGACAGGGCCTTGTAGTCGACGTCCACCGGGTTCTGCGTCGACAGCACCACCCCAAGCCCGAAGGCACGCGCCTGCTTGAGAAGTGTCATCATCGGCTTCTTCGTGGGTGGATTCGCGGTCGGCGGGAGGTACCCCGCCACCTCGTCCATGTACAGGATCGCCCGCAGGTCGGACGTGCCGCTCTGGCGACGCATCCAGGTCACGAGCTTCGCCAGGACCAGGGCGGTCACCGACTGCCGCTGCTCGTCCGACAGGTGCGATGTCGTGACGATGGAGCACCGGGGGCGCCCATCGGGGCCGCGCAGCATGGACTCGATGTCGATCGGGTCTCCCGACATCCACGTGGCGAAGGTCGGCGACGCGAGAAGGCTGTTCAACCGCACGGCGAATGCCGCGCGGTCCGCGGCGGGGAAGAAGGCGTCGAGTTCCAGGACCCCGAGCTTGCGCATGGGCGGCTGCGTCACCTGGCCGAGGAGGGTCGCAAGGTCCAGGTCCGTGCCCTGGACCCAGGCCTGGTGGATGAGCGTCGACAGCAGGACGTGCTCGCGCGACGCCAGGGGATCCGCGGCTATCCCGACCAGGTCCAGCAGGCTGGTGACGTAGCTCTCGATCTCGTCCGCCATGTCCTCCGCCGCCGTGCCCGGAGGCGGTGCCGCCAGCGACCCGACGATGTTGAGCGGGCGACCGGCCTCCGAACCGGGTGTGTAGACGGAGAAGGACACGTCCGCGCGCAGGCGTCGGAGACGCTCCCGCGGGACCTCGGATGCCTCCAGCCCGTCCCGCCACGACTGCGCCTGCTGGGTGGCGAACTCCAGTCGGCCGGCCCCCGAGGAGGTGACGTCGCTGTCGTTGACCCAGGGCTCGAAGTCCTCCGGGGCAAGATCGGGGAAGACGAGGCACAGATTGGTGAGGTCTCCCTTCGGATCGATGACGAGGGCGGGAATCCCCGCGGACAGCGCCTCCTCGATGAGCACGACGCCGAGGCCTGTCTTGCCCGATCCGGTCATGCCGACGATCACGGCGTGGGTCGTGAGTTCGGCGGTGCCGATGACCGTGGGATCGGTCGTCCTGTCCCGGGACGCGTCATCGAGGCGCGTGCCGATGCGCAGATCTGCCATGCTCCGGACCCTACCCGTGATCGGGAGCATGGCGACGCCCCGCGAGCCTCAGCGCACGGCGCACTCGTGGTGGCGGTGGGGCCGCGCCAGCAGGAACATCGCCAGCGCCAGGGCCTGCGTGACCGAGATGATGGCCGCGGCGAGCCAGGGCGACCGCTCGTAGGAGACTCCGATGATGATGCTGCCGAGGAGCCAGGCGAGGCCGTACGCCGCGGTGAAGATGCCGTAGGCACTCCCCCGCCGCGCGTCGGGCACCAGGGCGGCCACGGCCGCGCGCATGGTGCTCTCCTGGACCCCGAGGACCACGCCCCACAGCAGCATGCCGCCGATCACGAGTGCAGTGCTGGCGGAGAATCCCAGCCACGGGACCACCGCGGCGAGGACGGGGATGACCACCAGGCCGCGCAGTCCGATGCGGTCGTACCACCGGCCGAAGACCAAGGCGGCGATCGCGTCGACGGCCATGACGCCGGCATAGGCGACGGGCACCCAGGCCGCGCTGACATCGCCCATGTCGATCAGATGGAACGACAGCAGCCCGAACGTCGTGAAGCCCGTCATGGTGAGGGCGGTGAAGGCGGCGTACACCCAGAACGCCCGGGGAAGGGGCTCGCGCGGGGTGACGTCGGCCGGGATCGCCTCGTCGACGGGCTCGTACTGCGCGTGATCGGGCACCCGGCGGCGCAGGAGGAGCAGCACGGCGACGGACGCGACTCCGGGGATGGCGAGCAGCAGGAAGCCGAGCCCGTACGACGCCGTGAGGGCCAGGGAGGCCGCGATGAGGAGCGGCCCGAGGAAGGCACCCACCTGGTCCATGGCCTCGTGGAC
>JBJTJS010000294.1:0-4701 GCA_046096085.1 bacterium | reverse complement strand
GAGTGTGACGACGTCAACTCTGTCGCGGCCGGTCAAGGCACCCCGGAGGCGGAACTGCTGCAGACCACCATCGTCGCGTGCATCTTCAAGGACGCCAGCGGTGAGATGGACAACACTCGGACCTTTGGGATTTTCGTGGCGGATTCCCCCGAAGCCCTAGGCAAGACGATCCGGGTGTCCGGGGGATGCGACGGTGGGGATCCCGAGGACGACGAACTACTGGTGGCCTACGGTCCAAATTGGGTGGCTGGCGGATCATTGGAGATGTCCCAGGGCGCATATGTCCAGGAGATTGCCACGGCACTGGGGGGCGAGGTCACCACCAACACGGATGTCGTGGCCCGCTTCTGTGAGCTTGCGTAGGGCCAGACTGTTGGCCGGCTGATCGCTGAGAGTCCTGTGAGATCTGACGTGGGGGCATAGACTCCGCCGATCGACGAAGACGTCGCGACCGCGCGAGGAGGAGAGCCGTGCGCCCCCAAGTCACCCTGCTGCCGTGCAGGTCATGGATCATGGCCGGGCTCGCCGTGATTCTCAGCGCCGCCCTCGTCGGTACTGCCCTCGTCGGTACTGCCTTCGTCGGTACTGGGCTGGCCGGCGCCGCCCCTGCGAGTACTGGACACGCGCTGCCCCGGGGGGACGCGGACACGGCTGCCCCGCTGGGGGCGTTCACGACCTTCCGTCTCGGGGAGGCGGGATACGGCGGCAACGCCATCGCCTCCGGCCCGGACGGCAACATGTGGTTCACCAACAATGCGAACAACTCGATCGGCCGGATCACCCCGTCGGGGAAGGTCACCTACTTCGAGGTGCCGACCGACCCGGACCTGCCTAGCGGCCCGGGCCTGCCTAGCGGCCCGGGCCTCTTCAGCTTCGCAGCCGGCCCGGACGGCAACATGTGGTTCACCGGGTGCGACTCCAGCGTCGTCGGCAAGGTCACTCCCGCCGGACGGGTCACGACGTACCCCGGGCCCATCGACGGGGCACTTCCCCTGGGCATCACCGCGGGGCCGGACGGCCATGTCTGGTTCACGTTGGACTTCGCGAACGGCATCGGACGCGTCACCCCCGAGGGGAAGGTCAGGCTCTTCTCGACCGATGGCCGTCCCATCGTCGCGGAAGACCCCTCCTGCGCGATGTGCGGCTACGACATCACGGCGGGCCCGCTGGGGAGCCTGTGGTTCACCCTGCCGCGCGCCGGCCTCGTCGGCCGGATGACCACCGATGGCGCTGTATCGACATTCCGCGTGCCGACGGCCACGGACCCGTCACCCGACAACCTCGTCCCCGTGCTGGGAGCCATCACCGCAGGCGCGGACGGCAACCTGTGGATCACTCAGCCCGCTGACGGCAAGGTCACCCGGATGACGCCCACGGGCGCGGTGACCGACATCGACCCGCCCCCGGCCGCCTCGGATCCGGTCTCCATCGCCCCGGGGCCCGACGCGAGCCTCTGGCTCGCCGGGGCGAGCGTGCTGGCACGCATCGACATCCCGGGAGCCAAGGCTGCGGCGACGGTCACGAAGTTCGCCCTGCCCACCGCGAATTCCGCTCCCGAGTCGGTGGCCCTGGGCACCGACGGAAGCGTCTGGTTTGCCAGCATCGTGCGGCCCGTCGAGCCTGACACCACGCTGAAGTTGCAGGTCGGCCGCGTGGGCACTGGCTACGGAGCGCGCGTGACAGCCACGGTCACGGGCACGCCCGAGCATCGACTCATCTGCGCCTACGCGAGCACGCAGGCGGCCGTCGTGGGGGCGGTGCGCTACCAGTGGCTGCGCAACGGCAAGGTCATGCGCCATGAGGATGGGCGCAGGTACGCCGTCCGCCCCGGCGACAAGGGCGACGCCATCTCCTGCCGGGCGTCGGTGACCTTCGAGACGGCGCTCTACCAGCTCGCGGGGACGTCGGCGCCGGTGAAGATCCGGCGCTGAGGGGGAGGGCCCGCTCGGGGCGGTCACCCGCCGCCCGGGGTCGGCGGGAGCCCGAGTGCCACGAAGTCGGCCTGCCACAGCGACCGGAACAGCTCCACGGCCTGGGACCGCACCTCGGCGTTGTCGACACGCGCCAGCGGTCCGCTGCTCGTCGTCGCGTCGACGATCTGCGCGATAGTGCGATGCCCGTCCATGCGCGCGGCGATCTGCGCCTGCCCGGCATCCAAGGTCACCTGCCAGTCGTGCCGGCGCAGCGTGTCTCCGTCCAGGCGGCAGGCGTGGCGCAGCGACGGGACGAAGCGCAGCGGATCACGGGAATCGAATTCACGGGAATCGAAGTCGATGTCGTACGACGATCTCGGACGCTCGGGGCGGCAGGCCAGGAAGAAGTGGCAGGCATTGCGGGTGTTGACCCGCTCCATGACCGCCCACTGCTGCTCGCGCGGCAGCGCGGCGACGCGACACAGGAACTCGCTCGTCGTGCCCCGGGGGGCGTAGTAGGGGGACTTCAGGAAGACGTCCTGGAACACCAGGCCGGCCGAGGCCACGAGCGCGCGGCATTCGCCGATCGTGTAGTCGCGCTCGCGCCCGTGGAGGAAGGTGTCCACCAGGCCCGCGTCGTCCTCCAGGTCGGGGGCGATTCCCAGGTAGCCGGCCACGGGATGGTCGGGGCCGAGCTGGGCGAGCGCATCCCGGACCACGAGCAGGGACTCCTCGTCCTGGCCGAGCTCGAGATCCCGGAACGCCGACTGGAGCAGCTGCACGCCGATGCGGCCGCACGTCGCGTAGAGCATGACGGCGAGGACACCGTCGACACGCAGGCACTGCCCGAGTGCGCGCATCCCGACCGCGGGGTCTGCCAGATGGTGCAGGACACCGGTGGTGATGACGAGGTCGAAGTCCGCGCCCAGGGAGGCGCACTCCTCGATGGGCAGGCGGTGGAGTTCCAGGTTGACCAACTCGTACTTCTCTGCGAGGTACCTGTGGTGCGCCAGTGACGCCTCGCTCACATCGAGGGCGACCACCCGCGCCGTGGGGTTCGTGTACGCGATGACTGCGGCCTGGTTCGTGCCGCACCCGGCGACGAGGATGTCCAGCCCCGGCCGGTAGCCCCGATCCGGCCACAGCATCGGCGCCGCATGACTCGGGTCGAACCACTGCCAGTTGTGCTCCAGCCAGCCGGGCAGGTCCAGGATGGGTGCGGGGTAGACCCACCGCTCGTACTGCCCCGAGACAACGTCGTTGAGAGGGTCCGCGTCGTTCAGGGGATCCGCGTCGTTCAGGGGATCGCTTGCCACGGCTCCCTCTTCCTCGAGACATGGCTCGACCTGACGCCCGACACTCCGGTTCTGAATGCGCCCATGCTAGGCGTCAGTCTCGCGCGGGGAGAGAGTCCCTTCCGAGGGATTCTCCCGTGGGCGCGCAATCCGCCGCCCGTCTGGCTACCCTGCACCAGGGCCGATCCGTGGCCTAGGGGTTCGGGACCATCCTTGGTCCCCCGGCGCGGAGGTCGCGGCCATGGCACTCACACGCAAGCGGGGTCTCGCGGCGGCACTCGGAGCCACCGCCCTGGTCGGGGCAGCCCTCGCGGGTGTCCCCGCCACTTCTGCTACAGCGTCTCAAACTGAAGCTTCGCAGGCAGATGCGTCCCAGGTGCAAGCATCCCGGTCGGCGTGCGTCGATCGGGCCATGGACATGGCGCAGCCCCTCCTGGACTCGATCCGAACGCCGGGGTCCGCTCGCGCGCTGCGCGTGGACCGCAAGATCGAGCGCATCCGCGAGAAGTCGAAGCGGTGCGAGGACGTGCTGTTCGGCGACGGCACCGCGGAGAATCCCAACGCCGGCATCCTCGTCGGCAACGGCTACTCCTACGACGAGACGGCCTGCCCCGAGGCCGAGATCTGCGATGGCGGCCATGCCGGTCTCCTCCAGGGGAACGGCGGCGATGGCTTCAACGGTGGCAACGGTGGCAATGCCGGCTGGTACGGCGGCAAGGCGGGCAACGGCGGTTCCGTGGAGGGTGCCTGCGAGACGGGTGCCTGCGACGGAGGAGATGGCGGCCGCGCGGGGCGCTTCGGCAATGGCGGCAACGGCGGTGCCGGGGGTGACGGTGGACTTCTCGCGCCGGTGGGCCGCGGCTTCCTCGCGACCCCGAGCGATGGTGGCAACGGCGGGAACGGCGGCAATGGCGGCCTGCTGCGCGGCGACGGCGGCAACGGCGGAGCGGGCGGCAACGGCGGAGCGGGCGGCACCGGCGGAGCGCGCGGCAACGGCGGCAACGACGGGCCGGGTGCGTCTGCCGACCGCGCCGACTGCGCGCCCGATGGGAAAGGCGCCATCTTCGTCACCCCCGGACACGGCGGCGCGGGCGGCAACGGCGGAGCCGGGGGTGTCGGCGGCACCCTGAGCGGCAATGGCGGCAACGGCGGCGCCGGTGGGCGCGGTGGCGAGGGCGGAGTAGGGGTGCGCGGCCAGGACGCGATTGATCCCGTCGCCGCGGGTACCGATGGCGGCGCGGGCGGCAACGGCGGCGCCGGTGGGCGCGGTGGTGACGGCGGGGCGGCCCCGGGCAAGGGGGTGGAAGGAGCCGGCGGCAATGGTGGCGCCGGTGGTGCCGCCGGAGTCGGCGGCAGGGGCGGCGAAGGTTCGCTGGGCGGGCGTCTCGGTGGTCGGGGCGGTGAAGGCGGCCGCGGCGGCACCGGTGGGGAGGGCGGTGCCGGCCTCGGCTCGTCGGCGGGGGGCCGGGGGGGGGGGGGTTGGGGGGGGGGGG
>JBJTJS010000293.1:0-6870 GCA_046096085.1 bacterium | reverse complement strand
GCCCCTCGACGACCCGGGGTGTCAGGGTCCTGCGGGACGCGGCCCGCAGGCTCCCCGGCCCGGATGATCCGGGGGGCGCCGAGGTCGCCGAGCACCTCGGCAGCCGGAGCCCAGGGCTCGTCGCCGCGGACGTCGTACCGCCCCGAACGGGAGACCAGCCAGCGCCCGGCGACCTGCTCCCCGCCGAGGGCGTGCACGACCCAGTCGGCGACACCGAGATGGCGGGCCGCGCGCTCGCGGGCTCCCGGCACGGCGTCATACGCGTAGAGGACCTTGGCGAGCGACGGCTTGGAGTTGAGGCGGATACCGCAGTGGCGCCAGAAGTCCTCGGGGGAGACGCGCGCGCGGAGGGGGTCGGCGAGCCCCCGCGGGTCGTACCACGCGAGCACCGGGGCGCATGGCTCCCCGCGGGCATCCAGGAGTGCCCCGGCCTCCGCGATCCCGGTCACGCCGATGCCGGCCACGGTCGCGGACTCAGGAACCCGCGGATCATCCAGTGCGCGCAGGGCGACATCGATCGCAGTGTCGGCGAGCAGGTCGGCGTCCACATCGGCGCAGGGACCGTCGTGCCGCCACGGCGTCGCCGTCTCCGACTCGCCGAGCACCTCCCCGCGAAGGGTGACCGCGAGCGCCTTGATGCGCGTCGTGCCGACATCGACACCGAGGAGGACGTCGTCTGCCATGCGTCAGCGCGGTGCGACGGGGGCGTCGGGGGCCGGGGGACGGCAGGCGACGGCGACGAGGGAGCCGTCGGCGATCCAGTCGCCGGCCGCGTGCGGGAGGAGGAGCACGTCGCCCTTGGCCACGGGCATCGTCCCCTGTGCGCTCGTGATCGTCCCCGCGCCATCGAGGACGGCCACCACGGCGAAGCCCGCATCGACGCCCACCGGCGCCTCGGAGGTGTCGAGGTGCTGCGCGCGGAAGTATGCGTCCGCCTCGGCCGGCAGGGCCGAGGTGAGCCCGGCGCGATCGATGTCCTCGCGCCGGACAACGAGACGGTCGAGGTCCGCATCGGTCACGGCGGTGGTGTCGACCGCCTGCAGGGCGACATCGAAGCCGAGGTCGAGGTGGCCGTCGCGATCGCCGTCCACGGCGAAGTCCTGCCATTCCAGCAGGATCGACAGGTCGGTGGGCTCCTGCAGCTCGAGCACGAAGACACCCTCCTGGACGGTGTGGGGCAGGCCGGCCGGGACGAGCATGGCGTCGCCGGGACGAACCTCGCGCGTGCGCAGCGCGCCGAGCAGGGCGGCGCTGTCGTGGGCGGCGACCATCGACGCTACGTCCGAGAGTGCCATGCGCTCGGCGAAGCCCACCCCGACCCGGGCGCCCGGCGGCGCGTCGACGACGTACCAGGCTTCGGTCTTGCCATGTGCCAGGCCGAGGTGCCTGCGTGCGAACTCGCGGTTGGGGTGCAGGTGCACGGGGAGCCGCTGGCCAAGGTCGAGGAACTTGACGAGCACCTCCACCGAGGTGCCGTAGCGCCCCACGTGCTCGGGCCCGAGCCAGGCCACCGGGTCCGCCACGACCTCGTCGCGGAGGTAGCGGCCGTCGGGGAGGACGCTGAGTCCTTGAGTCTCCTGCCCGAAGCGCGTCGTCGTGGAGCCGATCCACTCCTCGGGGCGTTGCGGGCCGCCGGGTCCGGAGCGTAGCGCCCCGATGCGGTCCCCGCCGCGGTAGAAGTGGTCGAACTGGTTCACGGGCAGGAGCACCGGCGAGGGCGAGGTCGTCACGTGTCCCATAGGGGCACCCGGGGACGGCTAGGGTTCGGGGGTGGCCGCTGGAGTGGCCGGAGGATGTGCGGGGGTTGTACGGGCGCCCGGATCGCGGCGTCCCGGAGGAAGGAGTGTCGGTGTCGGACGTGTCGTATCGTCAGCGCAGGTTGTTCAATCCCCAGTCGGGGCGATGCCTCGACATCGCCGTGGACCACGGGTTCTTCGGCCAGGGGGCGTTCCTGTCGGGGATCGAGGATCTTCCGTCGGCCGTGTCGACCCTGGCGGCGGCGGGCCCTGACGCCATCCAGCTCACCCCGGGTCAGGCCCGCCTCCTGCAGGCGCACGGCGGCCGGTCGCGTCCGGCTCTCGTGCTGCGCACGGACGTGGCGAACGTCTACGGCGCGACGCTCCCCGACTACATGTTCAGCGCGATCGTCCCCGACGCCGTGCTCACCGCGGTCCGTCTGGACGCCGCCTGCGTGGTGGTCAACCTGTTGGACCTCCCGGGGCGCCCCGAGGTGCGCGAGGCCTGCATCCGCAATGTCATGGACCTGCGCCTGCAGTGCGACGAGTACGCGATGCCCCTCATGGTGGAACCGCTCGTGATGAAGGAGAGCGAGGCGGGCGCCTACACCGTGAACGGCGACGTCGACCTCATCGTCCCCATCGTCCGCCAGGCGGTGGAGCTCGGTGCCGACGTCATCAAGGCCGACCCGACCGACGATCCCGACGTCTACCACGAGGTGATCCGCACGGCGTCGGGCATCCCGGTGCTCATCCGGGGGGGCGGCAAGGTGCCCGACGAGGAGATCTTCTGGCGCACCGAGGCGCTGCTGCGCCAGGGCGCGGCCGGTCTCGTATACGGGCGCAACATCATCCAGCACGCGAACCCGACGGGAATGACGCACGCGCTCATGGCCATGCTGCACCAGGGTGCCGACGCCGACGCGGCGATGGCCATCCTCCGCTCGTCATGACCGACGTCCGCATCGGCGTCATCGGGGGCGGCCTCATGGGCCGTGAGCTCGCCGGCGTGTGCGGGCGCTGGGACCTTCTCGTGGATCACCCCTGCCGGCCGAGGCTGGTGGCCGTCGCCGACCCGTCCCCCGCCGCCCGGGAGTGGTTCGCGCGCCTGGACTCCGTGCGGACGCTCACCGATGATTGGCGGGCCCTCGTCGACGATGACGGGATCGACGTTCTCTACATCGCGGTGCCGCACCAGCTCCACGAGGAGATCTACGTCGCTGCCGCGGCAGCCGGGCGCGACTTCCTCGCGGAGAAGCCGTTCGGGATCGACCGTGAGGCGTCGGCCCGCATCATGGCGGCCCTGGCCTCGTCGCAGTCCTTCGTCCGCGTGTCGAGCGAGTTCCCCTACTATCCCGGGGCCCAGCGCGCCTACGCCTACGCGGCCAGCGGGGCGCTGGGCGACATCCTCGACGTCCGCGCAGGCTTCTGGCACTCCTCGGACCTCAATCGCTCCAAGCCGATCAACTGGAAGCGGCGGGCGGAGACATGCGGCGAGATCGGCGTCATGGGCGACCTGGGGCTCCATGTCGCGCACGTCCCGCTGCGCCTGGGCTGGCAGCCCACCTCGGTGTACGGGCGCCTGGACGACGTGGTGGCAACGCGTCCGGGGCCCGATGGCGTGCCGGTCGAGTGCGACACCTGGGACAACGCCCTGCTCGTGTTGGGCGCGCACCCGCAGGCCGGGGGCAGGGACTTCACCATGCTCTGGGAGACCCGTCGCATCGCCCCGGGACACGTCAACACCTGGTTCCTCGAGGCGGTCGGCATGGACGGGGGCGTGCGCTTCAGTACGCGGCAGCCCACGGTCCTGGGGCGCTTCGCGCTGCGTGACGGCGAGCAGTCCTGGGAGGAGGTGCAGCCGGGCAACGTCTCGGCATGGCCCGTCGTGTCGGGGGCGATCTTCGAGTTCGGGTTCGCCGACGCCCTCCTGCAGATGTGGGCCTGCTACCTGGCGGAGCGGGCGGGCGAACTCGGGGATCGGTTCGGTACCGCCACCCCCGCCGAGGCCCTGGCCTCGCATCGCGTGTTCGACGCCGCCCTGCGCTCCTGGCGCGACGGCGTGCCGGCTGCACCCTGAGCCCGGGTCGCGTGCGGCGGCGGAGGCGGCGCACCGTCCCCGGCGGACGGCTCGGTCGCGTGCTTGGATGGCCGTCGAGGGAAGGGGACACCTGTGAACCAGCACGTCAGCGCGGACGAGATGCCGCCGCCGAAGGTGAAGCGACTGCCCCGGGAGTTCTACGAGGACACGCTCTTCCGGCTGCAGGGCGAGCTCGTCACGATGCAGGAGTGGGTCAAGGCGAGCGGGAGCCGGCTGGTGGTCGTCTTCGAGGGCCGGGACGCGGCCGGCAAGGGCTCGACGATCAAGCGGGTGACGGAGTACCTCAACCCGCGCATCGCCCGCATCGTCGCCCTCCCCACGCCGACTGAGCGCCAGCGCACGCAGTGGTACTTCCAGCGCTACGTGGAGCAGCTCCCCGCGGCCGGGGAGATCGTGCTGTTCGACCGATCCTGGTACAACCGCGCGGGCGTCGAGCGGGTCATGGGCTTCTGCACCCCGGAGGAGTACCGCCTCTTCCTCAGGCAGGCCCCGATCTTCGAGCGGATGCTCATCGAGGACGGGATCATCCTGCGCAAGTACTGGTTCAGTGTGAGCAACCACGAGCAGGAGAAAAGGTTCGCCTCGCGGTTGAACGATCCCTTGCGTCAGTGGAAGCTGTCGCCGATGGACCTGGAATCCATCACCTGGTGGGAGGACTACTCGCGCGCGAAGGACGAGATGCTGGTGCACACCGACTCGTCGGAGTCCCCGTGGTTCGACGTCGAGGCGGACGATAAGCGCAAGGCACGGATCAACATGATCCATCACCTGCTGTCGACTATTCCCTACGAGCCGGTGAAGAGGGCTCCGTTGACGCTGCCGAAGCGGCCCAAGGGGCACGGCTACCAGCGCCCCCCGAGGGACCTCGGCCGCTTCGTCCCGGACTACGCGGGGGAACTCCTGCAGGAGACCCGCGGCACGAGGGGCTAGGCGCGGGGCCCCGGTGCCCGCAGCTGGTTGTTGCCGACCGCGCCGAGCAGGATGACGTAGGTGGAGAAGTAGGTCACGATGCTGAGGATGACGCTGCCCGCGAGTGCGCCGTAGATGGCCTCGTAGGAGCCGGCGATCGCGAGGTAGACACCGAACCCGATGAAGACCGCGAGCGTCCCGAAGGCACCGACCAGCGCCCCGGGCCAGTAGGCGCGCCCCTTGCGGTCGCGGCCGTTGGCGACCATGAACACCCCGACGAACACGCCCCCGAGCAGGAGGGTGCCGATGAGCACCAAGGCGGCGTACAGGATGGCCTCGAGTGCGCCGCCGATATCGGCGAGCAGCACCGTGATGGCGGCGGCCGCGAGGATGAGGACTCCGAGCACGATGGCCGTGATGATCGCCCCGACGAAGCCGAGGGCGCGCGCCCACAGGTAGGACTGGGGCGGCAGGCCGTAGGCGAAGCGCACCGCGCGCAGCAGGGTGTAGACGCCTCGGGACACCGCCCACAGCACGGTGATGAGCGAGATGACGACGCTCCATGTCGCCGCTGACGCGGACACTTCGGAGGCCATCTGCACCTGCGTCGCCAGGACGCTGTTGAACGACGTGGGGGCGTTCTGCTGCAGGTCGCTCACGGCGTCGGACAGCACCTGGGGGTCGATGACGCGGCTGAAGATGATGGCGATGGCGATGAGCAGGGGGCCGACGGCAAGGACGGCCCAGAACGCCACGGCGGCGGCGGAGAGCCCCAGGCGCTGGGTCGACTGCTCGTTGATCACCCGGCTGGTGAAATCCACCCAGGGCTGGATGCGCGGGTGGTCCGCCAGCCAGTCGTGGTAGCGCGTCGAGCCGGGAACCATGCGCACCATGCGGGCCCGCGTCAGAGCACGGCGAAGAGAAGCATCAGCACCAGGCTGACGATGCCCAGGTATACGAGGATGACGCCGATCGACGCGATGCGCAGAGGCGCGCGCTCGTCGCTGAAGGCGATGGCGAAGGCATGGGTGTAGACCCGGCGGAAGGGCGTGGCCTCATGCGCAGGGTTGCCGTGCGGGTCGCGCTGGAACCAGTACGCCTTCTCGCTCGACATGCCGTACAGGGCGAATCCGACGCCGAAGAGGATGAGGAAGACGCCGAGGAACAGGAAGACCAGCACCGTCACGGACACGGGGAAGACCCTAGCGGGGGGCCCGAGCGTCGAGGTGGGCAGCCATGGAACGCGTGGCCTCGACAGTGGGATGGAGCAGGTCGTCGAGCCGCCCGGTCCCGGGCAGGACGTACCAGGGGTCCGGGGAGCACAGCGAGTGGGCATTGACGTCCAGGGGCCAGTCGAGGTAGGCCGTCCCCGCTGATCGGGCGGCGGCGCGGACCGCGGCGTCCAGGGAGCGCTGGACCCTGCGGAGGGCGAGGACGGACTCGGCCGAGATGACGGAGCCCGCGGGGGAGGAGGCGCACTGGGCGGGCATGCCGACGAGACTGGGGTAGCCGAGTGCGATGACGCGGGCGCCGGGGGCCTCGCCCTGCGTGCGCGACAGGAGCGCAGCCAGGCTGGTGGGGAGCCGTCGCGCCTGGGCGATGGCTCGCTGGGCGGCCGCGACGCACGATGACGTGCCCCCGATGATGCAGGCGCCCGCAATCGTGCCGAAGCCGACGTCGTTGCCGCCGACCTGGACGAGGACGATGTCGGCGCCGGAGGGCACGAGCGGCAGGCGCTGGGCGACGTCGGCGACCTTGGCGCCCGGGCAGGAGAGGTCGGTGAGGGCGCCGGCGACGTCGGAGGCCCACAGCGCCGCGGGGGAGTTGACCGACCGCCGGCAGCCGTCGCGCTCCCAGTAGTCGCCGGCTCCGATCCCTGCCATGTACGAGTCGCCGAGGGCGACGATGTGGGGGTCGGCCGACTGCCGCGTGCCTGCGGCGGGTAGCGCTGCCTGTGCCGTTCCGGAGGCGAGGGCGAGCACCGTCGAGGCGCTGAGGAGCGCGATCACGGCGGTCCGGCCCCGTAGCATGGTGACCACGGTAACCGCTCGTGGCGGCACGTTGCGTGCTCGTCCACCGGGGGGGGGGGCCGGGTGCCGGGGGAGCCCCGGGGGCGCCCCCGGG
>JBJTJS010000292.1:0-4139 GCA_046096085.1 bacterium | reverse complement strand
CGCCCCTCCCCAGCACTTCTCACCTCACCCGCAGCCGCACCCGCACGACGATCCCCTGCCCCCGGCGAACGGATCGTCCTGAGCTACACCTGTCGGCGTCGCACCATTCGACCCGCATGCAGAGCACGTCCACGCGGTCGGCATCCGCGCCCCGGTCATCACCATGGCCGGGTACGCATGCCGGCACTCATCGCATTGGATGACGTAGACGGGCATCGCTCAGCCGAGGCGCTTGCGAGCCATCTCCGTGCCCGCAACCAGGGCGTGCAGCTTGTCGATGGCGATGTAGCGCTGCAGCAGGATGAGACCGCAGTCCGTCGTCACACCGAGGCGATCCGGCGGGATGTACTCCGCAAGCCGCATGATGCGATCGCAGACCTCCTCGGCTGTCTCGGTGATGGTCGACTTGACGTCGATGACACCGGCCCAGAAGGCGACATTGTCCGGCAGCGGGTTGCTCTTGATGATGTCGAGGCCCGACAGGTCGTCGTGGCGGCGACCGCAGCTCTCGAGGTTGAGGACATCGAACGTCGCCTCGTAGGACTTCGGGATCACCGACGCGGTGGCCGAGGGAGCCTCGCCCTTGCGCTGCGTGAGGTCGAAGATCTCGCCCGCCTCGGCGGTCTCGTCGGGGTAGTAGGCCGGCGTGCCGCCCCAGTTGCCCCAGCACACGTGGACGATGATCTGGGCGTTCTGAACACCCTGGACGGCGCGGTTGAACGCGTCGATTGCCCACTCCTCGTAGAAGTAGGGCCAGGTGAACTCGTCCAACTGGATGAAGTCGACGCCCAGGGCGTCAACCTCGAGGATGTCCTCGTTCATCGCCGCGGCGAGCGCCATGGCACGATCGCGTGGATTTTCGTAGTAGAGGTCGTTGGTGCACTGCGCCAGCACCTGAACGCCGGTGTACTGGATCTTGGTGGGCTTGTTGGTCGCCCGCTTGAGGGCCTTGGCCGGCTCCACCATGATCGAACCGCGGCGCTTGAGTTCCTGCGTCAACGTGCCCGCATGGAGACGGCTGTAGATGGGGAAGCCGAGGTGGCCGCCCTTGAGGTCGTAGCCCAGGCGCCGGAAGTAGTAGTAGACGGCGGCGTCGGCGTAGTTGTCGCCGTGGAGGCGGGCATCAGAGATGATGTCCAGCCCTGCGATCTCCTGGTCGAGGGCAACGGCAGCCATCGCGTCCTCGAAGGCCTCGCGAACGAACGCGTCCGGGGGCTCCTGGTCGCCGTGCCAGTCGCGAGCGGGACCTGCGTCCCACCAGCGGGGGTTGGGGTAGTTCCCGACCATCGAGGTCGGGATGAGGATTTCCTTGTCTCCGACTCGCATGTCATGCACTCCTCAGTCGGGCGACGCGACGGTCGCCGTGGTGGCCCGGCCGAGGATCTCGGTCGTGACCCGGGTGCTCGGACGGTATTCCTGCGCGACAGAGGCATCTACGTATGCCGAGGACAGAGTCCCCCGGCACACCTTGTCCTGGCCGGTCAGGATTTCCTCGAACGCCTGACCCCACGGCGGGAGCGCCTCTGGAGGCGGGCTCCCGGGAAACGCACCTAGGCCCTCACCAGCCGCACGTCCACGGCCACGACACCGCCGGGTCCCGCGAGGACGGGATTGAGGTCGAGCTCCCGGATCTGCGGGTAGGCGGACATGAGGTCCCCGACGCGACGGACGATCCCGGCGTGCTCCGGCACGTCCGCGGGCGGCATGCCGCGGAAGCCGGACAGCACCACTGCGAAGCGCGCACTGCGCACGAGGGCTTCTGCCTGGGCGTCGCTGAGGGGAGCAGCCGCAAACGACACCGAATCCAGCGCCTCGACGAAGATCCCCCCCAGCCCGAAGGCGACCATGGGGCCGAAGGTGGCGTCGCGGATGCCGCCCACGACGAACTCGATGCCGCTCGCCTGCCGCTGGACGAGGACGCGCGCGCCATCGGCGAGGGCAAGAAGCTCCCTTGCCGCCGCGGCGACATCGGACCCTGATCCCAGACCGAGACGTACGCCGCCGCTGTCTGTCTTGTGCGAGATGGTCGCATGGTCGACCTTCGCGACAACGGGGAAGCCCATCTGCTCCGCAGCGCGCACGGCCTCCTCGACCGTCGCGCACGCATGCGCCTCCACGATCGGGATCCCTTGCACCGATAGGAACTCCGACGTGGCGGTGACATCCCGACCGACACCCGCGGGGAGTTCCCTCGGCGCCGGAGCGGACGGCAGGGGGTCGTGCATCACCCCGCGACGGAACTCCCCGTAGCGCACCGCGTGCCCTGCCGCCCGGGCCGTGCGAGCGGGCCACTCCAGGCAGGGAATCCCCTCGTCGTGGAGGTACTGCGTGACCGGCCAGGCCTCGCGCCGGGCGACCCAGCAGGCATAGACGGGTACGTCGTTCCCCCGCGATCGCAGGCTCCGCACCGCGTCGGCCACGGCGATGGCGACCTCGGGGTTCTCGGCGGAGCGGTGCAGCAGGACCGGGATGACGAGATCGACTTCTCCCGATGTTGCGAGTTCGGCGATCACCTTCGGGTAGATGTCGGCGAACTGCGTCCACACCGGCGTGACATCGACCGGGTTCGCCGTACTCGCGTGAGCAGGCAGGAGTGGAGCCAGTCGCTGCCGAAGCCCCTCGGAGAGCTCCGGGACCTCGATGCCCTCCTGGGACAGCAGGTCGGCAAGTTCGACGCCCGTGCCCCCCGAGTTCGTCACGATCGCCGCGCGCCGACCGCGGGGCATCGGCTGCGACGAGAGAACCCTCGCCGCGTCGAGCATCTCCAGCCCGGAGCCAGCCACGGTGATCCCCACGCTCGACAGGACGTCCGCCCAGGCGCGCCGGTCCGCGGCCAGCGCGGCCGTGTGGGATGCCGCCGCGCGAGAACCCGCCTCAGACCCTCCGACTGCGGCCACCACGACCGGCTTCTCCGGCGTCGTGCGGCGGGCTACCCCGAGCAGCATCTCTCCGTCGCCGATGGACTCCACGAAGGCGCAGATGACTCGGGTCCGTGGGTCTCCTCGCAGGTACTAGATCACCTCCGCATCGTCGATATCGCAGTGGTTGCCCGAGGAGTACGCCACGGCGAACCGCACGCCCTCCTCCGCGGAGATGCCCTGGATCGCCATGGCGTAGGAGCCGGACTGGGTGATGAGGCTGATGCCGCCTCCCGCGGCCCGCTCGCGCGAGGCCCCCGGGCCAGCCGGGCCGCCCAGGCCACTCGAGAACGACGCGTTCATCGGGATATCGCAGTTCTGGACCCCGAGGCAGTTGGGTCCCACGAGCAGTACTCCGCCCGCTCGCGCCGTGCTCACGATGTCGCGTTCGAGGGCGGCCCCCGCCGCCCCCGTCTCGCCGAATCCCGCGCTCACGATGACGCACGCACCGACGCCGGCACTCACCGCGTCCCGCACCACGTCGGCCACCGACCGCGCGGGGACGGCGACGACGGCGAGGTCGACGTGGCCGGGTATGTCCCGCAGCGAGGGGTACGACGCCACCCCGTCGACCTCGCCGCCGGACCGGGTCACGGGGATCCGCTCCCCGGGGAAGGACGACAGGTTGCGCCAGATGACGCTGCCGGGACTGCCCGGGGTGGCGGAGGCGCCCACCACCGCGATGCGCTCGGGGTCGAGGACGGGCCGGAGGGAACGGAACGCTCCCGCAGACGCAGCGCTCACGAGGGATCTCCCCTCAGTCGCTCGCCGTGAAGGTGCGCTGCAGCTCGGCGGCGTCGAATTCCGACCGGCGCACGCCCAGGGGGTCGAGGGCGCGTACCGCCGCGAGCTCTGCGGCCGTCGGCGGCTCGACAACCGTGACGTCCTCGGCGATGGCCAGGTCGAAGCCGGTGGCCGCGCGCACGTCGTCCACGGTCACGTCCGGCCAGAGTTGCCTCAGGCGCATGGAGCCCGTGGCGTCGTAGTCGAAGATGCCGAGCTCGCTCACCAGCCACTGCGGGCCGCCACCGGTGTAGCCGAGGGCCTTGCGGTCGCCCGCCGGGGTGACGTGGCCGATATCGGTGAGGAAGTCGCAGGAGGCGACGACCGTGCGCCCCGACCGGTGGCGCGTGGTCCAGAGGGTGAGGTTCCCGATCGTCGCCGAGATGTTGCACCCCCCGCCCCCGCCCCCCAGCTTGACCTTGGGGCGATCGAGGGGAC
>JBJTJS010000291.1:0-3346 GCA_046096085.1 bacterium | reverse complement strand
GGATCGTGAAGGACACGATCGACAGCCGGTCGACGCTGCGATTGCCGAGGATGTCGATGCTCGGATGCTCGCTCCACGACGCGATCGCGCGGTGCAGCAGCGCCTCCTCGCGCGACTTGATGACGTCGACGCCCACCGCCTCCTTGAGCTGGAACACCAGTCCGGCGCGGATGGACTCGACGATCGCGGGGGTTCCGGCCTCCTCGCGGTGCACCGGGTCGTCGAGGTAGACGTGCTCCTCGGGGTTGACGTAGGCGACCGTCCCGCCGCCGACGACGACGGGGACGGAGTTGGCGACGAGTTCCCGCCGGATGACGAGGACGCCGGGTGTCCCGGGGCCGCCGATGAACTTGTGCGGGGACAGCACCACCGCGTCCTTCGCCGTGGCGGGGTCTCCGGCGCGCATGTCGATATCGACGTACGGCGCCGCCGCGGCGTAGTCCCACACGGCGAGGGCGCCGTACCGGTGGAGGAGGGCCGTGACTGCATCGGTGTCGGTGAGGATCCCGGTGACGTTGCTCGCGGCGCTGAAGGCCCCGATGATCAGGGGTCGGTCGCGGTAGAACTCCAACGCCGCCTCGAGCGCCGCGATGTCGACGTGGCCGTCGCGGTCCTCGGGGATGGTGACGACGTCGGCGATCGACTCGCGCCAGGGGAGCTCGTTGCTGTGGTGCTCGAAGGGCCCGATGAGGACGACCGGCCGCTCCATGGCGGGGATGCTCGCGCTGAAGCCGTATCGGGCATCCAGGTCGGCGGGCAGTCGCAGGTTCAGGATGCCGACCAGGCGGTCGATCGCCCCGGTGCATCCCTGTCCGGCGAAGATCACGCAGGTGGAGTCATCGCCGTGGACCGCGTCGCGGATGATGCGCCTCGCATCTTCGCGCAGGCGCGTCGTCTGCAGGCCCGTTCCACTGGACTCCGTGTGGGTGTTGGCGTAGCGGGGGAGGACCTCCTCGCGGATGAAGTCCTCGATGAAGGTCAGCGCGCGGCCGCTCGCGGTGTAGTCGGCGTAGGTGACTCGCCGCGGGCCGAAGGGTCCGAGCATGACGCTGTCCTCGCCGATCACGGACTCGCGGATCGACTGCAGCAGGGGCGATTCGTCGGCCACGCGCCTACCGTACGCCCGCTGCCGGCGCTAGGACCTGTCCGACGCCGGGTCCGGGCTGCCCTCCGCGATCGGCTCGTCGAAGTCCGCGACCGCGACCTGGGCGGGCCGGCGGATGATCCACGTGAACACGGCCACGATGACGAGGGCCCCGAGGATGACCTCTCCGGCGTTGAGGAGGCTGTTGTCGGCGTAGTCGAGCACCGCGAGGCCGACCTGCTGGCTGAGCATGAAGACGGCCATGACCAGCACGAAGTAGCCGAAGGCCTTGCGCAGCTTGTCCGGGTGGATGCGCCCGACGATGGAACTGCCGATGAGCGCGCCCACGACGGCGGCCCCGGTGATGATGAGCGTCACGGGCCAGTTGAACTTTGTCGCGGGGTTGAGACTGATGATCGAGTCGCCGCCGATCGTGAAGATGTAGCCCGCCAGGCCGGCGAAGGACTTCATAGCGACGACGAGCAGTGACGTGGCGACGGCGCGCGGCATGGCCAAACCGGCGAGCAGGGCTAGCGCGGGAACGACCAGGAACCCGCCTCCCGCACCGACGAGGCCGGTGACGAATCCGACGATGAGCCCGTCGAGCAGGATGCGGAAGAGGGGCAGTCCCTTGTGGGCATGCCCCGGGACCTGCTTGCGGCCGCGGATCATGGCGACGGCGGTGATGCCCATCATGACCGCGAACGCGGCGAGGAGCAGGGTGCTCGGGAGCCTGGCGCCGATCTGGCCGCCGATGAACGCCCCGACCATGCCCGCCGCCCCGAAGATCAGGCCGATGCGACATACGACCCGCCCGGCCCGCGAGTGGCAGAAGACCCCGAAGATCGAGGTGCCGCCCACCACGAACAGGCTGGCCGCGATGGCCTGCTTCGCGTCGAAGCCGAGGACGTAGATCAGGAGAGGGGTGGTGAGGATCGATCCGCCGCCTCCGAGCAGACCGACCGCCATGCCGATCCCGACGGCGAGCACCGCGGCGAGAGCGATCACGGGGCCACTCCCTCGGCGGTGGCGGTGAGCGTGGCGCCGACGGCGTTCCATCGGGCCTCGAGGCTGAACCGATCGGCGCGGACATGGGTCTCGCGCCACTCGGCCGGGTGGCCCTGTGCGGTGGCCCGGCGCTCGAGGAGGAGGACGGGATCGTCGGGGGAGAGGCCGAGGAGCTCGACGATATGGCGCGGCGCACGTTCCGCGGTCACCCGCTCGGTTCCGGCGTCGATGATGACGCCGGCCTCGTGCAGTTGCGCGTAGAGCGCGGCGCGCGACAGGTCGCGATCGAGAATGGGGCGCGCCAGGCTCGCCGGGAGCCAGGAGACGTCGTGCGCGATGGGCTCGTCGTCGGCGAAGCGCAGGCGCTCGACGACGACGAACTCGGTGTCGGCGGGCAGGCCCAACTCGCCGGCCACGGAGGCATTGACCGTCGTGGCCTGGCGCAGCACGTCACTGCGGGGCAGGGCGCCCTGGGCGGCGACGGAGTCGAACAGGGACGACAGCGTGCCCAGGCTCTGCCGGTAGACCGTGGGCTCGACGATGGTGGGCCGGCCCCGGTGGCTGCGCAAGACCCCCTCGCCCCGCAGGACGCGCAGCGCCTCGCGGATCGTGTGCCGGCTGACCTCGTACTCCTCGGTGAGGGTGAGTTCGCCGGGGAACCCGGCGGTGAACTCGCCCCCCTCGATCCGTCGCCGCAGGTCGGCGCACACCTGTGCCCACAGGGGCAGCGGGTCGGCCCGATCGGGGAGGCGCGCTCCCCTCGTGGTCGCGAGGGAGCCCGCGGGGGTCGTGGTCACGAGCTAAATGTACGGACATCCGGACAGGGGATCAAGGCCGGGGCCCGAGAACGCCGACGCGGTCAGCTCGTCTCGATGGCCGTGGCCAGCCAGCGGCCCTTGACGGCCTCGAGCCGTACGGCGACCGCCCGGGCACGGCTGGCGCCGATGACCACGGCGCTGGCCTCGACGACGTTCGGGGCGGGGCGGCAGATGCGCACGGAGCGGACCCGTCGGCACTGCGGTGCGCGTGCCTTGCCCGCGGGATGGCGCAGGGCTACCGCGTGGCGGCGTGACAGCGTCTCGTGGAGCTCCCGGGACACCCAGCGCTTCAGCTGCCCGGCGGGGCGTTCCCCGGCGATGACCTCGAGGATCGCCGGCGCGAGGCGCGCCCCCCAGGGCCCGGGAGCGGGCAGGCGGGGAGCGGCGGGGTCGGTGGTCATCGAGGTGATCGGCCACGCCGCCGTCGGCGGACGCG
>JBJTJS010000290.1:0-2004 GCA_046096085.1 bacterium | reverse complement strand
GGAAGAACAGCGCGCGGGCCACGGCCCAGCCGCCGAGGTTGCCGGCGGTGGCCGCGCGCCAGGTGTGCGCGGCGAGCTTGCCCTGGCAGTTGGCGACGATCTCGGCCACCCGCCGCACCTGGGACAGCGGGACGCGGCACTCCTCGGCGGCGAACTCCAGGGTGTACTTCTGGTAGTCCTCGGTGAGGGCCTTCTTGAACGCCTCGAAGTCAGCAGGATCTAACTCCGGATGCAGGCGCTCCAGGTAGGTCTGCCAGTTGACCCAGCGCTTGATGTAGTCCCAGGCCACCTTGTCGGTACGCAGGATGTACGCCGCGATCGCGAGCAGCAGCGCCGCCTCGGTACCGGGCCAGGGAGCGACGTGCTCGTCGGCCTTCGCCGCGGTGTTGGACAGTCGCGGGTCCACCGAGATGAGCTTCGCCCCGTGGTGGACCTGGGCCTCGATGATGCGCTGTGCGTGCGGGTTGAAGTAGTGGCCCGACTCCAGGTGCGCGGACACGAGCAGGATCACGTTGGCGTTGGCGTGGTCGGGGGAGGGCCGGTCGTAGCCGCCCCACAGGGAGTAGCCGAAGCGGGCGCCGGCCGAGCAGATGTTGGTATGGGTGTTGTTGCCGTCCACGCCCCAGGCCAGCAGCACGCGCTCGATGAAGCCGTCCTCGCCATGGCGGCCCACGTGGTACATGACCTCGTTGTTGCGGCCCTCCATGATCGCCTTGCGGATGCGTCCGCCGATGTCGTCGAGGGCGTCGTCCCAGGAGACGCGCTCGAACTGGGCGGAGCCGCGAGGTCCGACGCGCTTGAGGGGATACAGGATGCGCTCGGGGTCGCTCGTCGGGTTGATCGTCGCCGGGCCCTTGGCGCAGTTGCGCCCGCGCGAACCCGGATGGGCCGGGTTGCCCTCGACCTTGACGACCTCCTTGGTGTCCTTGTCGACGAACGCCAGCAGCCCGCAGGCCGACTCGCAGTTGAAGCAGGTCGTCGGCACGAGCATGTAGTGCCGCTCGACCTTCTTCGGGTGCGCCTTGGCGTCGTACATGACGACGTCGTCCCAGGTCTCCACCGGCGGGTAGTTGGAGAGGGCGCCGCGGGTGCGCTGGCCAAAGGCCTCGGGGCGTTCCGTGACGGTCCTGTCGCTCCTTCTCGGGCAGTGCGTCTTCTCGGGGCAGTGCTTCAGGACAGCGGGACGTCCTGGCCGGCCTTGACGTAGACCGACTCGTAGATGAGCAGGGATGCCTGGGCGATCACCCCGGCGAGGACGGCGAGCAGCCCGAGCCGCTCATTGAGGGCCCCGGCCAGGGCCAGGACGGCGGTGAGGACGGACAGGCCGATGGCCCCGCCCCAGAACGCGTTCTTGTAGCGGCCGCGGGTGATCATGTGCGCGGCCACCGCGGCGTTGCGGGTGGCGTGCTGGCCGGCGTACTCGACGGCGAGGATGAGCAGGTTGGCCACAGTGCCGATGAAGAGCGCCCAGGCGAGCCAGGTGATGGACACGAAGCCCTCGCCGGTGATGTCGAGCAGCACTCCGGCGACGAGGAGGACGCCGGCGCCGGCCATGATGGCCTGCACCTGCAGGTGCCAGAAGAGCACCGGCGACTGCCACAGGTCGCGCCCCTCCGCCTGGCCGAAGAGGAACGCGGTGTATCCGGCGGTCATGACGGCGGCGGGGATCGCCGGCCACGCGAGCACGGTGATGATCGAGGAGTAGTCACCGATGCCGAGCAGGCCCGCGGCCCCCACGAGGAACCAGATGCCGGTGATGACGGCGTACAGGCCCAGGAAGATGCCGCCGATGGCCAGCCACGACCTGCGCTGGATCATCCACGGCATCAGCAGGAACACGAAGCGCTTGGGCTGCTTGAGGTCCCAGATGAGCAGGACCGCGGTGGCGAGGAGGAAGAGCACTGCGATGAGGGGCGCCGCCGTGGTCACGAGCGTCGTCGCGCTTCCCGTCATGATGAGGAGCAGCGCCGCGAGCGCCCCGGCCCCGGCGGCCACCGACTTGGT
>JBJTJS010000289.1:0-4984 GCA_046096085.1 bacterium | reverse complement strand
GGTTGGGGGGTGCGGTAACCCTTGCGAACGCGATATCTCGAAGGGAGGAGACGGAATGAGGCCCTGTGTCGAGGTGTCACCCGGCGTCCTTGTGATGACCTCGCGGAGAGAGGCAACCACATCGACGCTCGTGCTCTCCGGAGACCAGGCCCTCGTCATCGATCCCGCCTGGGACGCCGATGAGTTGTACGACGTCGCCGCTGTCGTGGAGTCATCAGGCGCGACGCGCACGGCGGGATTCGCCACCCATGAGCACTACGACCACGTCCTATGGCATCCCGCCCTCCCCGACGTGCCGCGCTGGAGCACCCCGTGGTCATGCGAACGACTCACGACGGATCGCGACGAGGTCCTCGCACCCCTTCAGGGCGACCTCTCCGCCGACCTCATCGACATCGCGGGCCGGCTCGTCCCGTACCCGGGAGCATCGCGACCCGCGGCCGACGTGCCGCGCATTCCCTACCCGCGCAACACCCGACTGCCCGCGCCCGTCGAACTCCCGTGGGGCGCCCGGGAGATCGTCGTCCACGAGCACGACGCCCACGTGCGCGGTCACGTCGCCCTGGAGATTCCCGACGCGGGTGTCCTCATCGCCGGCGACATGCTCAGCGACGTGGAGATCCCGCTCCCCGATCTGGGCGATCCGGACCTGTCTGCCTACCTCGTGGGCCTGGACCGGCTGGCCGAGGTGGTCCGCCGATGTCGGATCCTGGTCCCCGGGCACGGCACGCCCACCGACGACCCGATGTCACGGCTGGACGCCGACCGGCGCTACCTCGATGCGCTCCTCAGCGGCAAGGATGCCAACGACGACCGGATCACCCCGGGTTTCCTGGCCGAGATGCACGAGGAGAATGTGAGGCGTGCCCGCGCAACGCAAGGCTGACGCCGCTCCCCGCGCTAGCACGGTGACCCGGCCTCAGCACGCTTCCGATACTGAGACGGTGGCGGCACCCCTGCGAATCGCGGTCCTCGAGGATGAGCCGCTCTACCGCGAACTCCTCGTCACGGGCCTCATCACCCGCCTGGACGGCGTCGAGGTAGCGGGCAGCTTCTCCACGGGGGAGACGCTGCTCGCCGAGGTGGACCCCGCATCGGTCGACGTCCTCCTCGCCGACGTCGACCTGGGCCCCGGCATGGACGGCCCCCAGGCAGCCGTGGCACTGCGGCGTCTCAATCCCGAGATGGGCGTCGTCCTGCTGAGCAACTTCGCGATGCCCGGCCTCCTCGCGGCGTTGCCTGACGACGTGCGAGGCGGGTGGTCGTACCTCCTCAAGACGTCGGTGTCCGATCTCGACCAGCTGACCCTGGCCATCCGGGGAGCCGCGAGCGGGGGAGTGGTGGTCGATGAGGCGCTCACCCGCAACCTCGTCCCCCAGCGCACGGGGCCGCTCCAGCAACTGACGCCGCGTCAGATCGACGTGCTGTCCCGGATGGCCAACGGCTGGTCGAACAAGCGCATCGCGGAGGATCTCTTCCTCTCGGTGCGTACCGTGGAATCCATCATCTCGGACATCATCGCCCAGCTAGCCGTCCCCAAGGACACGGACGGCTACAACGCGCGCGTGGCATGCGTACTCATCTACCTGCGGCACTCGGTGAGCCGAAGCCGCCGGACGCCCGCACGCTGATGGCAGGCTTACGGGGGTTCCGCCTGTCGATCAGCATGTGGCCGTTCTTCCTCGTGGCCCCCGGCGAGCTCCTCTTCTACAGCGTCTACCGGATGAACCGCTTCCCGGAGACCCCGGCGTCCCAGACGGTCGCGACGACGGCTTTGCTCATTGCCCTGTCACTACTCGCCGAGTGGCTCTGCCTGATCGCGTGGTCCGCCACGGTCGGTCGACGGCGCTGGGCACGAGGTACGGCGGGTGCGGTGGCGGCGTACTCCGTGGCCGTCGTCGTGGGCTCGTGCGTCCAGATCCTGGGGCCCGTCCCCTTCCGGGGTTCCCTGGGAGTCCCGACGTCCTACCTGGTCCTCTTCCCACTCTCCCGTGTCACGGCCGTGCTTGTCCTTGCCGTCGTCGCCGACCAGGCTCGCGACGCGGTGCGCACGTGGAGGGAGCTCAACCGCGTGGTGGCGGCGCAACTGACCTGGACGCAACGCGTCAACGACCTCCTGGAGAGGGCTCGCCGCCGCGTGGCCGCGGAATCGATGGACCGACTTCGGACCGAGGTCGTGCGTCCCTTGCGGTCGATCATGCGCAAGGCGGATCAGCTCGACGACGAGGAGCTCGCCCGGGAGCTGGACTCCTTCGTCAACGATCGGTTGCGTCGGCTTGCTCACCGCCTTCACCCAGTGAGCGTCCGGGCGGGCCTCATCCCCGCCCTTCGCTCCCTGGACCCCGACATCACCATCGATGCCACTCGCGCCATCGAACGACTGGACTCGGACGGGACGCTGCTGGATGAGGACGTCCGACTGCAGCTCTACCGCTGGATCCGCCAGGCGGTGGAAGACGGCCGGTCCACGCGTGTAGCCCTGGTGATGAGGGCGCGGACCCTCGAGGTCTCGGTCCACCCTGCGACGGTCGCGCCGCTGCTCGACCCCGTGCAGATCGTCGCGGGCCTTCGCTCGCCTGCGCGCGGCCTCGTCTCCGCCCCCCTGCGCGGCCAGTCGACCGCACTGGACGACGTCGTGGGGCGGGTCAGCCCCGACACCGCGCGCGTGCGAGGCAGCTTCCGCCCGCTGCACCGACTACTCACAGTGCCGCTGCCGGGAGCGGTCGGCGCAGTGACCCTCCTCGCCATCAGCGGATTCTTCACTCAATTGGTGCTGTGGAGTGCGCCCGCGTCGATCCCGGCGCTCATCACCGGCATCGCGTGGTCGCTCACCCCGATCCTCGTGGCCTATGTCCTGACCCTGCTCCCGGCGCCTCGCCGCACGGTCGCGGGCGCCTGGAGGGTCGTCCTGCAGTGGGTGCTCGTGGGCATCTCTGCGGCGGTGGCCTTCCGTGTCTGCACTCTCCTCCTGGGAGACGCATACACGGTGCTCGATGCCACGGGGCTGGCCATCACCCGTGCCCTCTACCGATTCACCCTCCCCCTCCTCGCGCTCGTCATCGCCCACGGTCTGCGCGTCTCGGCCCATGCCTCGCTGGAGGAGGCGAATGCGGCCCTGCTCGAGGAATCCGAGCGACAGCAGGAGATCCTGGACGAGTCGCAGGAACTCGACCGCGATGTGGCCGAGGTCCTGCACCGCGACGTCCAGGGCCGGCTGTCGGCGTCGATCGTCCTCATCCGACTCGGCGAGCGCCAGCGAGCCTGGCAGCAGGTCGTGGATCTCGCCGAACGTCAGATCCCGAGCCTGCGCGCGCGACTGCGGAGGGCCTCGGGAACGCCGGACCTGCTCATCCCCGAGCCGCCCGAGGGCCTCATCGTGGTCGAGCAGTTCGCGCTGTCGGACATCCCCGTGGACCTGCTCGAGGATGTACGCCGATCCGCGAGCGAGATCGCCGTGAACGCGGTGCGCCACGGCGGTGCCACCCGTCTGGTCGTGAGCCGCGCAAATGCGGACCGCGGGTCGAACGCGGGGCGGATCACCCTGGTCTTCGACGACAACGGAAGGGGACTCGCCGGCGGCGGTTCCCCGGGCCTCGGGTCGCGCCTCCTCGACGACGTCGCGGAGCGCTGGTCGGGGTCGTGGCGCATGGAGTCTCAGGGAACCGGTTGTCGGGTCGTGCTCGAGCTCGACGCACACGCGCTGGCCACCCGGGTCGCCGGGGAGCCCAGAGAGACGTCACGCTTGGCGGGATCTACCTCGTCCGCGAGATCGTGAACACCGCCGCCACGGCGGCCGCGAGTGCGAGAATCATGAGGAGGGCGGTGAGGACGTCCCATCCCGTCGTACTCACGCGCACGACGAACGCGACCCCGAACATCAAGGCCGCCGCTATCTGAAGGAACACCGAGAAGCGCAGGGTCCTGCGCGTCGCGTCATCCATCGCCACGGCCCGACGTTAGCGCCGGATCGCCGGACGGGCACAGCACGGCCACGCACTCCACGTGGTGTGTCATGGGGAAGAGGTCCCAGCACTCGAGCGAGCGCAGTTCCCAGCCGGAGTCCTTGGCGGTCGCGATATCCCGCGCGAGCGCGGCGGGGTCGCAGGCAACATAGGCGATGGCGCGCGCCCCCAGGGCGAGCATGCCGGACATGACGCGCCGGCCAGCCCCGGATCGCGGGGGATCCAGGACCACCAGGTCGCACCGCGTCACGGTCCGGTCGCGCAGCCAGCGCCCGGCCTCCGCCTGATGGAGCACGACCGTGGGGCAGTCGTGCAGGGACCGGCGGGCACTGCGCACCGCGGCGTCATGGGCCTCCACCGCATCGATACGACCTCCTGGGCCGACGTTAGGTACTAGGGCCCCGGCGAACAGGCCGGCGCCGGAGTAGAGGTCGACGACGTGCTCGCCGGCGCGAGGCTCGAGGCCGCGGCGGACGCTATCCACCAGAGCATCCGGTGCACCGGGGTGCACCTGCCAGAACGCGGTGGCGTCGAGCCTCCAAAAGCGCTGTGCCGCCTCTTCGGTGACCCACGCCTCCCCCGGCCGCGGGTCGGCGAGGGCGATCCGTTCCCCGCCGGAGGAGGAGACCGCGAGCACTTCGGCGGAACCGTTCCACGACTGCTCCGTCACGCGCAAGTGGTCGATCGCGCTCGTGGCGATGAGGCACCGGTCGATCGGCACGATGTCGTGTGAGTGGTAGGCGTGCAGGCCTGCTCGCCCGGCCGCGTCGATGGAGTAGCGCATCCGGGTCCGCCAGCCGAGCCCCCGGGCGTCTCCGGGAACCGCGCGGACCTCGAGGTCCTGCCAGCGCTCCGACGGCTCGTGCGCGAGGCGCTCGAGTTGCTCTCGCACCACCGTGGCCTTGAGTTCTCGCTGCTTCTCCAGCCGTACGTGCTGCCAGTCGCACCCGCCGCAGGAGCCGGCGTACCGACAGGGTGGAGCGACCCGATCGGGCGAAGGCTCGAGGATCTCCACCGCGACC
>JBJTJS010000288.1:0-4437 GCA_046096085.1 bacterium | reverse complement strand
CGGCGGCCAGCAGGGCGGCGGCGACGGCGAGGACGGCGAGACGGGAGGACGGCACGCGCCCACCGTACGTCGCGGATCAGCGGGGAGGCAGGCCCGGAGGCGGCGTGTCGTCCATCTCCAGCGTCTGGGGCAGGGGGGTGTGCCCGGCGAGGCGGAACCACCTCACGGTGCGCTGGCGACGCACCTGGCGGCAGGCCCGGACGGCATCATTGTGGAAGCGCCGGGCCAGCTGCACCCTGAGGCAGGCTCCGGCCAGCTCGTCGAGCATGCCCCGGGCGTCCGGGTCCTCGCGCAACTCGGCCACCTCCTCCTCGTCCGGGAGCGCGAGGCCCAGGACCCTGCTGAGGTCGCTCTCGGCGAGTCCCCGGCTGACCTGGTCGTCCTCGGAGGCGGCCCGGGCCCGGTGGGCGCTGTCCCCCACCACGACGGCGGTGGCCGGGTCGAAGACCCCGGTTCCCGCGAGGTCGAGGGTGAGGGCCGAGCGGCGGAGCAACTGGACGTCGAGCGCCGCCGCCGACGTGTCGACGCGGCGATGGAGCCGGTCGAGTCGGCCGGCGGTCATGCTGAGGTACAGCCCGAGCAGGGCCAGCGCTCCGACGACCACCGCGACCCATCCCCACGTCACGGGGACTCCCGCGACAGCCGCGGCCGCGCGAGCCGGCCGACCAGCTGCCCCCGCAGGTCCTCGGTGACCCCCTGGGATCCCGCCATCACCGACTCGTACACCGCGACGACATCCCGGGCGACGGCATTCCAGTCGTACTCGTCGGCCCGCGCGCGACCCCGCTCGGCCATGTCGCGCGCGAGGTCCTCGGTCTCGAGGAGCCGGCACGCCTGCACGGCGAGGGCGCGACTGTCGCCGACCGGGAACGTCAGGCCGGCACGCCCGTCGTCGAGGACGCGCTCGAACGCCTCGAGGTCGCTCGCGACCACGGGGGTGCCCGCGGCCATGGCCTCGAGGAGGACGATGCCGAACGACTCGCCCCCCGTGTTGGGCGCGACGTACACGTCGGCCGCGGCGAGCGCCGATGCCTTGTCCGCCTCATCGAGCCGCCCCAGGGCCACCACGCTGCGCCGCACGGCCTCGGGCTGGCCGTTGAGGACCTCCTCGAGGTCCCCGGGGCCGATGACGAGCAGGTGCGCGCTCGGATGGCGCTCGAGGATGTCGGGCATGGCCGCGAGCAGGACGGCGAGTCCCTTGCGGGGCTCCCCCACCCGGCCGAGGAAGGCCAGCCTCGGGCCGTCGGGCAGCCCCGCCATGGGCGCCGCGTCGCGGAAGACGGCCACCCGGACGCCGTTGGGGATCAGGACCGCGTCTCCGCCGAGGTGGTCCACGATCGTGCGGCGCGCATGCTCGCTGACCGCGATGAGCGCGGCGACCTTCTCCAGGGCCGTCTGCGCGACGTAGTACGCCGTGACCAGGGCGCGCGAGCGGAAGATGGACGAGTGCACCGTGCCCACGATCGGGCCGCGGGCTGCCCAGACCGCGAGGATGCCGAGCGACGGCGCCACGGGCTCGTGGACGTGCAGGACGTCGAATCGCCCCCGGCGGATCCATCGGCGCACCCGGGCCGTCGCCGCCACCCCGAAGGTGAGCCGCGCCACCGACCCGTTGTACGGGACCGCGCGCGGCCGGCCGCCGTCCACGGCGTAGGCGGGAAGCGTCGCCGGGTCGTCGACCGGCGTCATCACGCTGACCTCATGGCCGAGGTCGATGAGCGTCTCGGCGAGGTCGCGCACATGCGCCTGGACCCCACCGGGAACGTCCCAGGCGTACGGGCAGACGAGCCCGACCCTCATCGGCGGGGATCCAGGTCGGCGGTCCACAGCGCCTGCATCATGTGCCAGTCCGCAGGGTGATCGCCGAGCGACCGCTCGAACGCACCGGCGATCATCTGGGTGATGGCCTGCACGCGCTCGCGCCGGCTCCCCTCCGTCGGCAGGTCCAGGGGCTCTTCGATCCGACCGTGCGTGCCGAGCTCGGAGTGCCACACGACGACCGGGAGTATCGGGGCGCCGGTCATGAGCGACAGCATCGCCGGGCCAGCGGGCATCGTCGCCGTGTCGCCGAAGAAGTCCACCGGCACTCCCGCATGCGACAGGTCGCGGTCGGCGAGCAGGCAGACCAGGCGTCCGCGCTGCAGGCTCCGCGCGAGATCGCGCACGATGTCGGGATCGCCGAGGGGATGGACCTCCATCCCCAGGCCGCGCCGGTACGCCAGGAACTTCTCGTAGAGGCCCTCGGGCTTGAGTCGTTCGACCACGGTGTTGAGGCCGCCGTAGGTGATCGCGGCCCAGGCCGCGGCGTGGTCCCAGTTGCCCATGTGGGGGCTCACGATGATCGCGCCCCTACCCTCCGACTGCAGCGCATCGAGGTTCTCGCGGCCTTCGACGAGGAACCTGTCGACCACCTCCGTTCGAGTCCACGCGGGGAGCCTGAACGTCTCGCACCAGTAGCGCATGTAGAGGTGCACGGCCTCCCGGGTGATGTCCTCGAGCATCGGCAGGCGATCGTCGTCGAGGACCCGTGACAGGTTGGCGCGCAACTGCCGCACCCCCTGCCCCTGCCGGGCGTAGGTCCGCTCGGCGATGACATCGAACATCCGTCGCGCCGCGGGGTCCGGCATAGCCTTGAGAGCCGTCCAGCCGACGCCGAATCCCACCTCGGTGATGGTGTCGCGAGCACTCACTTCGCATCCTGCTCGCGCAACTGCGACCGCACCGCGAGGATGCGCTGCACGACGGTGACGACGCTGAGGATCGCCAGGATCCCGAGCGCGGCGGGGAGGACGTACGGGACACCGAGCCCGGCGAGGAAGGCAGCCGCCAGGACCACGATGAGGCGCTCGGCGCGCTCGGCGATTCCGACGTTCGCGGTCGCGCCCACGGCCTCCGCGCGCGCCTTGGCGTAGGAGATCACCTGGCCGCCGACGAGGCAGGTCAGGGCCGCCGCCACCGTCCAGGGATTGCCCGTGGTCACTGACCACAGGACGAGCGCTCCGAACACGCAGCCGTCCGCGACACGATCCAGCGTGGCGTCGAGGCAGTTCCCCCATGGACCGGCCCGCCCCGACAGCCGTGCCATGGTCCCGTCGAGCAGGTCGCACAGCACGGCAGCGGCGATGATGAGCACGCCGGGCACGAAGTCGCCGCGGGGGAAGAAGACCAGCGCCGCCGTGCAGGTCACCGCGGTCCCCACCAGCGTCACCGCATCGGGTGAGACGTGCAGCCGGAGGAGGAGCCGGGCCACAGGCTCGATGACGACGGCGGACACCTTGCGGGCCGCGGGGTTGTTCAGCACATCGACTCCTGCCCGACTCCTGCCCGACCCATGCCCGACCCATGCCCGACTCATGCCCGGCCCGCCGTGGCCCTCGCGTCGGGGGCGCCGACGGCCGCAGCAGCGATGCTAGGGCCTGGTCCCACTCCCCCGTTTCGTGGGACGGATCGGGATCCTGCTGGCAGGCTGGGACGCAGCACCGGCCGGCAATGCCGCGGGGAAGGCCCCGGGAAGGACGGGAGGCAGACATGGCACAGGGCTCTGCGGGGAGGGACCAGGCCGTCCAGGCCCCCACCGACCCGGGCGCCATCCGCAACGTCGTGCTCGTCGGGCCGAGCCATGCGGGCAAGACGACCCTGGTCGAACGGCTCGCCCTCGCCGCCGGCGCGGTGTCCCGGGCCGGGACGGTGGAGGACGGCACCACGCTGTCGGACACCGACGACGCCGAGAAGCGCCAGCAGCGATCGGTGTCGCTCAGCCTCGTCCCGCTCGACTGGGACGGCGTGCGCATCAACCTCCTCGACACTCCCGGCTACGCCGACTTCGTGGGCGACGTGCGTGCCGGGCTGCGCGCCGCGGATGCCGCGCTCTTCGTCGTGTCGGCAGTTGACGGGGTCGACGGCGCCACCGCGATGCTGTGGGACGAGTGCGCGGCCGTCGGCATGCCCCGCGCGGTCGTCATCACGAAGGCCGATCGCGAGCGCGCCGATGTCGAGAGCACGGTGGAGGCGTGCCAGCGCACGTTCGGCGAGGGGCAGGGCGTCCTCCCCCTCTACCTGCCCCTCCATGCCGACGACGGCCATGTGGCCGGCCTCATCGGGCTGCTGTCCCAGCGCATCGTCGACTACTCCACCGGCGACCCCCAGGAGCGCGAGCCCGACCCCCAGCACGTCGAGCTCGTGGAGGATGCGCGCACCGCGCTCATCGAGGGGATCATCACCGAGTCGGAGGACGAGAGCCTCATGGACCGCTTCCTCGCCGGGGAGGGGATTCCCTTCGACACCCTCGTGGCCGATCTCGAGACAGCGGTCGCGCGAGGCCACTTCTTCCCGGTCCTCGTCACCGCGACCAGCCCGGTCGGGTTCGGCATGCCGCAGCTCCTCGAGGTGCCCGGGCTGGAACTCACCCGCTACGCCGTCGACCTGCGCAGCCTCGCC
>JBJTJS010000287.1:0-3314 GCA_046096085.1 bacterium | reverse complement strand
GGTCCTCCTCGCGCGTGGCCTTCGACTCGGCGCTCACGCCGTCTCCCGGGTCCTCGGTCGGCTGCTTCTCCGTCGCCTACTTCTCAGTCGCCTACTTCTCATAGGTGCCGGCTCCCACCCACCACGTGTCGTCGACCGCGGCGACGTAGCCCCACTTCCTCTTGCGCTTGTTCTCGTCCGCCGGGTCGGGCCAGAGGTACTCGACCCAGCCACCGCCCTTCTCGACCGCCGCAAGGAACTGTGCGAGCAGTTCGTTGCCGTAGCCGTCGTCCATCCCAGCGATGTTCTGTCCGATCAGCTCGGCGTTGCCGCCGTGCGCGACCACATTGCCGTCGAAGTCGTAGGCGAAGATGTAGAGCTCTCCGCGGGTGAAGGGACCCTGCCGGTCGTTGATCGCCTGGAATGCGGCGTCCTGGCCGTTGGCCTCGGCGTAGTCGACGACCTCCTGGACGAAGGCCTGCACGTCATCGCGGCTCGTCACCGTCTCGGGCTGGGAGGCCCCGCCCCCGCACCCCGCAAGGACGACGGTCAGCACGAGTGCCGTACTCACGAGCGCTGCGCGCATGGTCCCTCCTCCTCCCGGGGAACGATGCGTCTCAGGCTAGCCGTGCCCAGGGTTTGACGTCCTCGCCGTCAGCCATCCCGAGGAGCGCCGATATCCTGGCCGTCGTCAGAATCCCACCATGTCCTAAGGGGGACAGCATGTCCGACAAGGTCTACGTCGCGTTCGGCGCGGCCTACACGAGCGTCGACGACGCCAAGGCCGACTTCGCGGCACTCAAGGAGATCAAGCGCGAGGGCGAGATCCGCGACCTCACGGCCGCCATCTGCTACAAGAACGACAAGGGACGCATCGTCGTCCACGAGACCACGCACGCGGGCAAGGTCGCCGCGGGGGTCGGCATCGTGGCCGGTGCGATCATCGGCGCCCTCTTCCCGCCGGCCGGCATGGCCGTGATCGCCGGTGCCGTGGGCGGCGCGGCCGGCCTCGGGGTCGTGGCCGGCACCATCGGCCACTTCGCGGGCGGCATCTCCCGCAAGGGGATGCGCCAGATCGTCACCAGCATGGAGGAGGCGGGCGGCGAGGCCGCGATCTTCGCGGTCGCCGTCGACGCGGCAGCGACCGACGTCGACAAGGCTCTCAGCCGCGCGGCGAAGAAGGCGCAGCACGAACTGGACAAGGGCGACGTCGACGCCGCCGCGGAGGACCTGGCCAAGGGCCTGGACAAGTCCGCGAACATCCTCGGGGAGTGACCGCGGGCTCCCGCGAGGGAGCAGCGACTTCTCGCAGAACCCTCATCACCACGCTCGCCGTGGTGTCCGTGAGCCAGGCACTCCTGCTCATGGACACCACGGTCGTGGCGATGGCTGCGCCGGCCATCGGCCGGGATCTCGCAGCCGGCATCGACGGCTTGGCGTGGATCCCCAACGCCTACCTCATGGCCCTCGCCGGCACCATCCCCCTCTGGGGCGGCCTCGGCGATCGCTGGGGGCGCTGGCGTTCATTCGCCGCCGGGCTCGCGCTCTTCGCGGCCGGCTCCCTCGTCGCAGCCCTCGCCCCGGCCGTCGAGGTCCTCGTCCTCGGACGCACCCTCCAGGGCATCGGGGCAGCCGCGGTCTTCGCGCTCGGGATGTCCCTGCTCACCGCGGTCTTCCCGGCCGATCGGCTCGGGTCGGCCATGGGCACGTGGATGGCGGTGGTCGGCGTCGGGATGTGCCTCGGTCCGCCCCTGGGGGCCCTCGTCCAGGACGAGTTCAGCTGGCGGGGGATGTTCGTGATCAACATCGTCGTCGTCCTCGTTCTCCTGGCCGTCGGCTGGCGTGCCGTGCCCGAGAGCCGGGACCCGCAGCGGCTCAGCGCCGACGCGACCGGCGGACTGCTCTTCGCAGGAGCCATCGTCGCGGTGGTGACCGCGCTGCACCTGGCGGAGGGGGCGCTGCTCGGGGCAGGCGCCGCGCCCGCCCTCGCACTCTTCCTCGTCACGGGCATCCTTGCCGCCGGTGTGGTGATCCGCGAGCGCCGGGCGCGCTTCCCCGTCATGCCTCCGGCGTTCTTCGCCGATCGCGTCTACCGCTCCGTGCTCATCGCGGCGACACTCGTGAGCTTCGCGCACCTCGGGGTGCTCTACCTCCAGACGTTCCACCTGCAGTCCACCCGGGGCTGGAGCCCGCTCGAGACCGGCCTGATCCTGCTGCCGCTCAGCGTGGGCATCGTCGTCGGGGGAGCAGTGTCGGCCCCCCTCGCCCGCCGCTACGGCGAGCGGGCCACGGCCACGGCCTGCCTGCTGATCCTCCTCGGCGGGATGGCGCTCCTGGTCCTCCTCGGCTGGGGCCTTCCCTCCTGGGCCATCGCCTGCGCGAATCTGCTCGTGGGCTTCGGAAGCGGAGTGGCGCTGCCCTGCATGTCGTCCGTGGCCATGCTCGCCATCCCCCGTCGCCAGGCCGGGGTCGCGTCCGCCACCCTCAACACCGCGCGCCAGGCGGGAGCGGCCCTGGGGATCGGCGTCCTCCTCCTCACCGTCACCGCCATCTCGCTGCTGCTGTCACCTCGCGGAATCGGCGTACCCGATGCGCCACTCCGAGGTACCGCCGCAGCACCCCTCGGCCGAACCCTGTGGTCCGCGGTGACCGAGGCGGCCCCCTACTCCGACGCCCTCGCCCTGGGCGCCGCGTACGGGCTCTCGGCACTCGCCGTGCTGGTCGCGACCTTGCTGGCCTGGCGTGGCATCCCCGCGCGCACCCGGCGGCCCGAGAGCACCCCGGCGTAGCCGCTAGCCTCGCTGCAGGACGACCACCGACCCCGCGACTCCGTCGACACCGACGAGATCGCCTGTGGCGAGTCGCTGCGTCGCCTGGGCGACGCCCGCGACGCACGGGATCCCGAGTTCACGGGACACGATCATGGCGTGGGAGGCCATGGATCCGGTCTCGACGACGACGGCCGACGCGGCAAGGAACATCGGCGTCCACGAGGTATCCGTGCGCTGCGCGACGAGCACCGAGCCCGGGGGCATGTGCGCCGCGTCCTCGGGACTCAGGGCGACGAAGGCGGGAGCCTCGACGACGCCGTAGCTCGTCCCCTCCCCGGTGAGGACCGTGCCCTCGGGCGCCGCGTCGACCGGCGACTCGCGGCGACGGGGAAGGGCGTCGAGAGCAGGTATCGGCGTACGGGTGTCGAGGTAGAGGGGGACCTCGAGGCCCTTGAGTTCCTCCCAGGACGCGTGCCGTTCGCCGAGGCGGCGCGCGATCTCGCGCGATCCCATGGCGAGGCCGACACACTCGGAGACGACCCCCAGCGCCAGGACGCGGGCATC
>JBJTJS010000286.1:0-3037 GCA_046096085.1 bacterium | reverse complement strand
GCGAAGCCCTCGTCGAGCCCCCCGCCGATCCCCACGTGTCCGGCAGCCCCGCCTCGCTGGTGGCCCACGACACCCTGGGCCGGGAGGGGGCCCGCCTGGTCGGGGACGTGGTCCCCGCGGAGACGATCGAGTACGTCACGGGCACCCCAGCACACCGCACCGGCGTGCGCGTGTTCGTCGGCATCGACTCCGCCGACAGCGTCGAGGAGCGCGTCGAACTCGCGATAGCCGAGTTGCATCGCACCGGCGGCTTCGATAGTGCGCACCTGCTCGTGGAGTCGCCAGCGGGCAGCGGCTACGCGAATCCCAGTCCCGTCGACATCCTTGAGATCCTGTCCCTGGGTGACAGTGCCGTCGTCGTCGTCGGCTACGGACTGCTGCCCTCGTTCCTGTCACTCGATCGCGTCGAACTCGCGGCGCGCACGCAGAAGCTGCTGCTCGATCGCATCCGCGAGGAGCTCTCCGGTCGCGAGCGACGACCGCGACTGCTGCTGTACGGCGAGAGCCTGGGTGCGCGCGTCCAGCAGGCGGCGATCCCCGGGGGCTCCACGGACCTCGACGCGTACGGCGTAGACGGCGCCCTGTGGGTGGGCACGCCCGGGGGCCGGGCCTCCGTGGCGTTCCACGCGGGGGTCGCGGGGGAGTCCATCACGATCGACCGTCCCGAGCTGATCCCCGACCCCCTGCCGCAGCCGAGACCGCGCGTGTGGTTCCTCGAGCACGACGGCGACCCCGTGGTGCGCTTCGAGCCCACGATCGCCCGCCGCCGGCCGGGCTGGCTCGCGCAGCGGCCCCGCGGGAGGAACGTGCCGGAGGGGATGGTGTGGTTCCCCGGGATCACCTGGGCGCAGGTCCTCATCGACACCGTGTTCGCGACCAACGTCAGGCCCGGCAAGTTCGAGAGCCGCGGGCACGACTACCGGGCTGATCTCGGCGGCACAGTCCCGCTGGCCTTCGGCTTCGACCCCGACGCTGCCGTGTCGACTCGCCTGGAGGAGACCCTCCGCCATCGCGAAATAGCCCGCGCGCAAAGGCTGGGAGAGGCATAGCGGGGTGGCGTCGCGATTCGGGGGACAAGCGCTGATTCGGCGCTGAGCCGGGTCGGCCGTACCATAGGACGACGTTCCTCCGCGGGCCCACGGTCCGCCCCCAAGGAAGGCGGATGGCGTGTCCAACACGATGTCCTTCGTCGGTCGTGACATGGCCGTCGATCTCGGGACCGCCAACACCCTGGTGTACGTGCGCGGCCGGGGCATCGTCCTCAACGAGCCGTCGGTCGTGGCGATCAACCAGAACACCGGGGGCATCCTCGCGGTGGGCGCCGATGCCAAGAAGATGATCGGCCGCACTCCGGGCAATATCGTGGCCATCCGCCCCCTCAAGGACGGCGTGATCGCCGACTTCGACACGACCGAGCGCATGCTGCGCTACTTCATCCAGAAGGTCCACCGCCGGCGCCACCTGGCCAAGCCCCGCCTCGTCATCTGCGTGCCCTCGGGCATCACCGGCGTCGAGCAGCGTGCCGTCAAGGATGCCGGCTACGCGGCAGGCGCACGCAAGGTCTACATCATCGAGGAGCCGATGGCCGCGGCGATCGGTGCGAACCTCCCGGTGCACGAGCCGACCGGCAACATGGTCGTCGACATCGGCGGCGGTACGACGGAGGTCGCCGTCATCTCGCTGGGCGGCATCGTGACGTCGATCTCGATTCGCGTCGGAGGAGACGAACTCGACAACGCGATCATCCAGTACATCAAGAAGGAGTACTCGCTCCTTCTCGGCGAGCGCACGGCGGAGGAGATCAAGGTCGCCATCGGCAGTGCGTTCCCGATGCCCGACGAGCCGCACGCCGAGATCCGCGGACGCGACCTGGTGAGCGGGCTTCCGCGCACGGTCATCGTCACGGCGGAGGAGATCAGGCGCGCGATCGACGAGCCCGTCAACGCCATCGTCGACGTGGTCAAGACCACCCTCGACCGGACCCCGCCGGAGCTCTCCGGCGACATCATGGACCGGGGGATCGTCCTCACGGGGGGAGGCGCCCTCCTCAAGGGGCTCGACGAGCGGCTGCGCCACGAGACCGGGATGCCGATAGTCGTCGCGGAGGCGCCCCTGGACTGCGTGGCCCTCGGCTCGGGCAAGTGCGTGGAGGAGTTCGAGGCCCTCCAGCAGGTCCTCATCTCCGAGCCCCGTCACTAGGCGCCCGGCGGAGTTGCCACCGAGGCCATGAGGGACATCCAGCGCGGTCGCGTGGTCCTCGCCATCCTCGTGCTCATCTCGGTGACCTTCATCCTGCTCGACCTTCGCGGCAGCGAGTCCGGTCCCCTGCGCCCCCTGCGGTCGCTCGGCGAGGCCGTGCTCGGTCCGCTCGAGCGCGCGACAGCGTCCGTGGTGGCTCCCATGACGGACTTCTTCCAAGGCCTGTCGCAACTCGGGGAGAAGGATGCTCGCATCGCGCAGCTCGAGGCGGAGCGCGCGCGCCTCACCGCGGAACTCGAGACCATGGAGTACGACCGTGACCGCGCTCGCGCTCTCGACGAGCTCTACGGACTGGTGAGCGCCAACGACTATGTGACGGTCCCCGCCCAGGTGATCGCCGTCGGTCCCGCCCAAGGATTCGCCTGGACCGTCACGATCGACGTCGGGCAGCGCGACGGGGTGCAGCGCGACATGTCGGTGATCACCGGTCAGGGCCTCGTCGGCCGCGTCGTCTCCGCCGGCCCCTTCACCTCCACGGTGGTGCTCATCATCGACGCCACCTCCTCCGTGGGCGGGCGGCTGGCCGGAACGTCGCAGATCGGCATCGTCTCGGGGACCGGGCGCCAGGACGTGCTCCAGATGCAGCTCCTCGACCCGCTGGCACCGCTCGACATCGACGACGTGGTCGTGACCTTCGGGTCGGAAGGGGGCCGGCCCTACGCCCCGGGCATCCCCATCGGCCGGGTCGCCGAGATCCGCGGGACCCAGGGGCAGTTGACCCGCATGGCGGTCCTTCAGCCCTGGGTCGACATGTCGACCCTCGACATCGTCGGCGTCG
>JBJTJS010000285.1:0-3776 GCA_046096085.1 bacterium | reverse complement strand
ACCACTGCCGAGTGGTCACGATCTCGAGTGGGCGGTCGCCCTTCTCGAAGAACTTCACCGCGTGCGTGATCTCCCGGGGCTCGCCCACCAGGTCGCCGGAGTCCCTGAGGAGCTCGACGATGCGCTCCTTGGCCGAGTGCGCGGTCTTGCCGGCGAGCTCGGCGTACGCCGTCTGCGCGGCGGGAGTCTCCATCCAGTCGGGCGTCTCCCCGAGGATCCGGCCGTCCCATCCGACGATGGGGCGCGTCGGGAGTTGCAGCTCGCGCCACCACGTGACGTCGGTGAGATCGCCGAACGTGCAGATCATGGCGATGCCCGAGCCCTTCTCGGGATCGGCGAGGGGATGGGCCACGACGGGAACCTCGACACCGAAGAGCGGAGTGCGCACCGTGCTCCCGAAGAGAGGCTGATAGCGCGCGTCGTCCGGATGCGCGACGAGCGCGACGCACGCCGGGATCAGTTCCGGTCGCGTGGTCTCGATGTAGACGGCGTCGCCCTCCGGGCGCGCGAAGCCGATGCGATGGTAGGCGCCGGGACGCTCGCGATCCTCGAGTTCTGCTTGTGCGACGGCGGTGCGGAAGGTGACATCCCAGAGCGTGGGCGCCTCGGCCTGGTAGGCCTCGCCGCGATCGAGATTGCGCAGGAACGCGCGCTGCGAGACGGCGCGGGCATTGTCGTCGATCGTCTGGTAGGTCTGCGACCAGTCGATCGACAGCCCGAGACGGCGCCACAGGTCCTCGAAGGCGACCTCGTCCTCGGCCGTGAGCCGCTCGCACAGTTCGACGAAGTTGCGCCGTGAGATGGGGATCTGGTTCTTGGGATCCGGGTCATCCGGGGGCGTGAAGTCAGGGTCGTAGGGGAGGGACGGGTCGCAGCGCACCCCGTAGTAGTTCTGCACCCGGCGCTCCGTGGGCAGCCCGTTGTCGTCCCACCCCATGGGGTAGAAGACCGCGTACCCGCGCATGCGCTTGTAGCGCGCGATGCAGTCGGTGTGCGTGTAGGAGAAGACGTGGCCCACGTGCAGGGAGCCGCTGACGGTCGGGGGTGGCGTATCGATCGAGTAGACCTGCTCGCGGGGGCGGGTGCGGTCGAAGAGGTAGGTCCCGTCGGCGTCCCAGGCCTCCACCCAGCGCTGCTCGATCCCGTCGATGGTCGGCTTCTCCGGGACGCGGGCGGTCATGGTGGGACATCCTAGGCCGGGGCGTCCCACTAGTGTGATGTGCGTGTCAGAGGTCGACTCGAACGGCGAACTCGTCCCCGTGGACTACGCGTCCGTGGCCGAGGGGCTCATGGCGCGATGGCCCGAGAACGTCATCCATCCGTCGCTGCAGCGCATCGAGGCGATCATGGACCTCCTCGGCGAGCCGCAGAGGTCCTATCCCGTCATCCAGATCACCGGCACCAACGGCAAGTCGTCCACCGCGCGCATGATCGCGAGCCTGCTGCGGGCCTGCGGACTGCGCACCGGCCTCTACACGAGCCCCCACCTGTCGGACCTCCGCGAGCGCATCGAGATCGACGGGGAGCCGATCTCGCTGGAGGCATTCCTCGACGTGGCACGCGACATAGCTCGGTACGTCTCCGCCGTCGACCAGCTATCCGAGGCCGAGGGCGGGTCGCCGGTGACGTTCTTCGAGACGATGACCGCGATGGCGTACGCCGCCTTCGCGGATGCGCCCGTCGACGTCGCCGTCATGGAGGTCGGCCTCGGCGGGACCTGGGACGCCACGTCCGTCGCGACACCGCAGGTGTGCGTGATCACCACGGTCGACATGGACCACGCGGAGTACCTCGGCGACACGATCGAGCTCATTGCGGCGGAGAAGGCCGGGATCATCAAGGACGACGCGTTCGTCGTGGTCGGCCGCCAGCAGGCCGGCCCGGAGGTGGTGATCCGCGATCGCGCCCTCGAGGTGCGCGCCACCGCGGCGTGGCAGGGCGCCGACTTCTGGGTCGAGGAGCGCGTCGTGGCGGTCGGCGGGCAGGTGCTCACCCTGCGCGGCCTCGCCGCCGCGTACGACGATGTCTTCGTGCCGCTGTTCGGCGCGTTCCAGGCCGACAACGCCTCGGTTGCTCTCGCCGCCGTCGAGGCGTTCCTCGGGGGAGGAGCGCTCGCCCTTGACCCGGATGCCGTGCGCGAGGGCTTCTCGAACGTGACGTCACCGGGTCGGCTGGAGATCGTGCGCAGCGGGCCGACCGTCATCGTGGACGCCGCGCACAACCCCGCCGGCGCCCGGGCCCTCGCGGATGCGCTGGGAGACTCGTTCTCCTTCTCCCACCTCGTGGGGGTGATCGGGATCCTCGCGGACAAGGACGTCGCCGGCATCCTCGAGGCCCTCGAGCCCGTCCTCGACCAGGTGGTGGTCACGGAGTCCGCATCCCCGCGCCGCCTGCCCGCGGACGAACTCGCCGCCTTGGCCGTGGAGGTCTTCGGGGAGGACCGCGTGGAGGTGTGCCCCCGGCTCGACGACGCGATCGACGCGGGAATCCGCCGCGCGGAGGAGGCCGACACCTACGCCGCCTCCGGGGTCCTCGTCACCGGGAGCGTGGTCACGGCGGGGCAGGCGCGAGCCCTGCTGTCGGGAGGCCGTGCGTGAGGGTCCTCGGCGGATCGGTCCTCGCCCTCGAGGCCATCGTCGTGATCCTCGCCATCCCCGTCGTCGCGGTGGTGGGCACCGTCCCCGTGCCGGCGTGGCTCGCGATCGCCGGCGGCGTCGCCCTCGCGCTCGCACTCGTCATCGTGGCGCGCTACGTCACGCGACCGTGGGCCGTGCCTGTCGGCTGGGTGCTGCAGGGCCTCGTCATCGCCTGCGGGTTCCTCGCCCCCGCACTCCTCATCGTCGGCGGGATCTTCGCGATCCTCTGGGGCGTGGCGATCCGCCTGGGCCGGCAGGCGGACGAGGCCCGCGCGGCGGGCGCGGAGTAGGCTCCCAGGGCACTGGACCGGTCCCGGGGCTGCGCTGCCGTCGGTCCCGGTGCCCCGCGATCGCGATCCGCCCGAGGGCGGCGCACACCCAAGGAGAGCACGTGAGCGAACGCACGCTGGTACTCGTCAAGCCCGACGGCGTCGCCCGTGGTCTCGTCGGCGAGGTGCTGGGCCGCATCGAGCGCAAGGGCTTCCGCATCGTCGCCCTGGAGATGCGCACGCTCACCGTGGAGGTCGCGGAGGCGCACTACGGGGAGCACCGGGGCAAGCCGTTCTTCGGTGACCTCGTGGCCTTCATCACCTCCGCCCCGCTGGTGGCGGCCGTGATCGAGGGGCCTGAGGCGATCGTGTCGTGGCGCACCATGATGGGCGCGACGAACCCGGTCAACGCCGCCCCCGGGACCATCCGAGGGGACCTCGCCACCGAGACGCAGAACAACGTGACGCACGGATCGGACTCCCTGGAGTCCGCCGCGCGCGAGATCGCGCTGTTCTTCCCCGGGCTGGCCTAGCCATGGCCCTGGGCCGAGGCGGTGTCGCCGCCCGTCTCGCCATAGCCGCCGCTGCGGGTGCGGGCGCGGCGTACATCGCCTCGCGCCCCACGCTGGTGCCGTGGCCGGCCAAGGTGCGCCCGGCATTCATCGGCCTTGTCGGGGCGAAGGGTGCCGGCCTGGCATGGCTGGCCGCGGGGGCGGTCGGGGTGCGCGGAGGAGTGGGCCCGGGCCTCACGCGTCGGGCGGTGCGCACCGCGGCGGTCGCCGCGGCGGTCACGGGGGCGGTCGTGGGAGGCAACGCGGCCCTGCCCCGGGTCTCCCGCCGCCTTGCAGGGGGCGGACGGACCCTCGACGAG
>JBJTJS010000284.1:0-4987 GCA_046096085.1 bacterium | reverse complement strand
GGGTGGGCCTATGAAGACAACCCCGGCCGCCCTTGCGATGTGAGGCCGCCCCACCGAGGAGGCGTCGCCCGCCTCGGCGATCGCGTCCTCGAAGCTGACCTCGACACCGTGCTGGTTCAGCCGCTCGACGATCTGCCTGGCCCGCTCGACTCGCTCCTCCTGCGCCCGCTCGCAGGACGGACGCATGGCGTCGACGTCGATCCAGTAGCCGAGGATGTGCAGGTCTTCGCAGGCCGGGTGGACGCTCGACATCTCTACCGCGGGGACCAACTCGATTCCGACCTCTTCGGCAGCGGCGGTTGCCTCGGCGATACCGTCGACGGAGTCGTGATCGGTGAGGGCGAGAGTCGTGATTCCGGCCTGCGCCGCGAGGCGAACCACCTCGGCGGGAGGGAACTCGCCGTCGGAGACCGTGGAGTGGGACTGGAGATCGATCACGCCGGCAGTGTCGCGACTCGGCCGGGCGCACGACGCGCGACCAGCGGAGTGGAGGTCGGCGGATGAGAATCTCGGCGAAGGCCGACTACGCGGTCCGAGCCGCCACCGAGCTCGCTGCCGCCGGGGAAGGCCCGGTCAAAGGCGAGGAGCTGGCGGAAGCCCAAGACATCCCGCTGCAGTTCCTGGAGCACATCCTCGGTGAGCTCAAACATGCGCGGTTGGTCAGGGCGCGCAGGGGCGCCAAGGGCGGCTACTGGCTCGCGCGTGAGCCCGAGGAGATCACCCTCGCCGACCTGATCCGGGCCGTTGAAGGCCCCCTGGCGAACATCCAGGATGACGCGCCGGAGACGACCGACTATCCCGGTGCCGCGGCACCCCTGACCGAGGTCTGGGTGGCGGTGCGGGCTTCGCTTCGCGAGGTGCTCGAGCAGGTCACGCTGGCGGACCTGCGCGACGGCAAGCTGCCTGCCCGCGTCAAGGAACTCTGCGCCTCTGACGACGCTTGGGAGACCCGGTGAGACACCGCCCCGCAACGCATCGCCCCGGAGCGCTGCGGGATACTGCCCGATGATGTTCGACAAGGTCCTCGTAGCCAACAGGGGCGAGATCGCCATCCGGGTCTTCCGCGCGCTGCGCGAGATGGGCATCGGCTCGGTGGCCGTCTACTCCGAGATCGACCGTGACGCGCCCCATGTCCGCGAGGCCGACGAGGCATTCCTGATCGGTCCGGCCGCCCCGGCCGAGAGCTACCTGAACGTCGAGGCGATCCTCGACGTGGCCGCGAAGTCGGGTGCGCAGGCGATCCACCCGGGCTACGGCTTCCTGGCCGAGAACGCTCCCTTCGCTCGCGCCTGTGAGGCGGCCGGGGTTGTCTTCATAGGCCCACCCCCAGCGGCGATCGAGGCCATGGGCTCGAAGACGGAGTCCCGGGCGCTGATGCAAGCCGCGGGTGTGCCGATAGTGCCCGGGGCCACCTCTCCGGCCGCAGACGTAGCCGCAGCGACCGAGCAGGCCCGCGAGATCGGGTATCCGGTCGCCTGCAAGGCAGCCGGCGGTGGTGGCGGCAAGGGCTTCAGGGTCGCGGTCGACGAGGAGGGCCTGGCCGAGGCCTTCGAGGGTGCGGCCCGGGAGGGCGAGAAGTTCTTCAGCGACCCGACCGTCTACCTGGAGCGCTACCTGGAGGATCCGAGGCACGTCGAGGTCCAGGTGCTGGCCGACTCCCAGGGGAACGTGATCCACCTCGGCGAGCGCGACTGCTCGCTCCAGCGGCGCCACCAGAAGCTGATCGAGGAGGCGCCTGGTCCGAAGGTCGACGAAGAGATGCGCGAGAGGATCGGGAAGATCGCAACCGACGCAGCCCGCGCCGTGGACTATCGCTCGGCGGGGACCATCGAGGGACTGCAGGTCGGCGACGAGTACTTCTTCCTGGAGATGAACACGCGCGTCCAGGTCGAGCACTGCGTGACGGAGATGGTCACGGGGATCGACATCGTGCGCGAGCAGGTCCGGGTTGCGGCCGGCGAGCCGCTCTCGATCCAGCAAGACGAAGTCGAGCTGCGCGGACACGCGATCGAGTGCCGGATCAACGCCGAGGCTGCGCACAAGAACTTCGCGCCGGCGCCGGGGCGGATCGCCGACTACCGCGAGCCCGCCGGGCCAGGGGTGCGGGTGGACTCCGGGGTCGATGCCGGCTCGGAGGTCTCCCCGATGTACGACCCGATGGTCGCCAAGTTGATCGTCTGGGACGAGAACCGGGAGCTGGCCACGGCGCGTATGCGCCGCGCGCTCGACGAGTACGAGGTCACCGGCCTGACGACCCTGATCCCGTTCCACCTCGCCATCCTCGACACCGAGCAGTGGGCAGACGGCCAGACCTGCCGTGAGCTGATCGGCGACAGGAAGTGGCTCGCCGAATTGGCACCCGCGGAGGAGGCCGAGGCCCTCAGCGATGATGAGGGGGCGCCGAAGAGCGAGTCGAACTACGCAGTCGAGGTCTCGGGGAAGCTCTTCCAGGGGAAGGTGATCGGCGACGCGCCCCAGGCCGCAGCGGCTCCGGGCGGCAGCGGCGGCGCCAGGCCGCCCCGCCGCGAGGCTGCGGGCGGCGGCTCGGCTTCCGCGTCGGGATCCGCCGATCTGGCGTCACCGCTCCAGGGCACCATCCTGAAGGTCAGCGTGTCCGAAGGCGACGAGGTCGCCGAGGGCGACCTGCTGTGCGTAATCGAGGCCATGAAGATGGAGAACGAGATCACCGCTCACCGGGGCGGCAAGGTGACCAAGCTGGGCGTGACGGAGGGTGCCTCGGTGGCGGCGGGCGACCTCGTGGCCACGATCGAGTGACGGGCGAGTTTTTGCAGGGCTACCCACGCCTGGACGGAGTCGCGCGAGTGCGTAAGATTCCTACCCGTTGACCCCGGCAGGACGGGGCCGAAACCAGAGAGGACCTCGATGAGAATCTTCGCCTACCTCGACCCAGGAAGCGCGAGCGCAATACTCGCCGGAATCATCGCGGGGTTCGCCGCCCTGATGACCGCCATGCGTACCTTCGGCAGGAGCGCGATGTCCAAGCTGATGTTCTGGCGCAAGGACGAGTCCGCCTCGCGCCCCGAGACACCCGCCTCACCCAGCACCGAAGACGAGCCTGCCGAGCGCGGCTAGCCCCCGTGCCCAGGGCCGAGCCCGGATCGTTTCGGGACCGTGACAGCCGCGTCGTAGTCACCGAGGACTCCGTGCTCCGCGTCCTGAGTCCCGAGGGCGCAGGCGACTGGGACCTGCTCGCTGCGAGCGAGCTATTGGGGAGGCGGACCGATTCCGGCGACCTGATCGACACTCACGAGGTCGGACTCGAGACGCTCGGGCCGAGTGAGGGCCTGCTACCGGGCGGCGTGACGAAGGTGCTCGAGCACCGCCGGGTGCCGTTCGTCTCCTACCCCTACGAGTGGAGTTTCAGCATGCTCCAGGACGCGGCCCTGCTGGAGCTCGATCTGGCGATCGACGCGATCGACGAAGGCCTGATGCTGAAGGATGCCACGCCGTACAACGTGCAGTTCGAAGGCTCCAAGCCCGTCTTCATCGACATCGGATCGTTCGAGGCCCTGCCCGCGGGGAAACCGTGGATCGGCTATCGCCAGTTCTGCATGCTCTTCCTCTACCCGCTGCTCCTCCAGGCCCACAAGGACGTTCCGTTCCAGCCCTGGCTCCGCGGCTCGATCGACGGAATCAGGCCGGTCGACGCGGCCAAGCTCTTCTCGCTGCGCGACCGGCTTCGGCGCGGCGTCCTTCTCCACGTGGCCCTACACGCAAGGCTCGACCGAAGGGCCAACAAGTCCGGTCCGGGTGACGCCGAAGCGGCCTCGACCCGCGAGGTGAAGCCGGAAGGGGTCAGGGCACACCTCGCGTCGATGCGGAAGCTGGTCTCCAAGCTCCGCTGGAAGGCGGGCGAGACTGCCTGGAGCGGATACCGCGAATCGAACACCTACAGCGACGCAGACGACGACCGCAAGATGGCCTTCGTCGCAGAGGTCGCGGCGAACGAGAAGCCAGGGCTCACTTGGGACATGGGCTGTAACGACGGTGCCTACTCGCGCATTTCCGCCGAGCACTCGGAGCAGGTGCTCGCCTTCGACTTCGACCACGCAACGGTCGAGGCCCTGTACAGGTCCCTCCGCGACGAGGGGAACCGGAAGATCCTGCCGCTGGTAGTCGACCTGGCCGACCCATCTCCGAAACTCGGCTGGCGCGGTCTGGAGCGCAAGACGCTCCCGAAGCGCGGGGCACCCGACCTGATGCTGGCGCTCGCCCTGATCCACCACATCTCGATCACGGCGAACATCCCGATCCACGACTTCCTCGACTGGGTGCAATCCCTCGGCTCGACGCTCGTGATCGAGTTCCCGAAGCGCGACGACCCGATGGTACGAGCGCTGCTGGCCAACAAGCAGCCCGGCGCGAACGCCGACTACGACCTCGGGAACTTCGAGCGCGAGCTGGAAGCGCGCTTCACGGTCGAGAGGCGTGAGGAGCTGCCTTCGGGTGACCGAGTCCTCTACCTCGCAAGTCCGAAGCCGATCGAATCCGCCGGAGCCCCGTGAGCGGTACGAGCGAGGCACCCGCGCCGACCCCCGACCGGTCCCTGGCCGAGGGGAAGGCTGATTCGTCGAGCGGGCGACCCGGCGTCCTGCTCGGGTCGGCACACCTGGCGGCGCTCTGGGCGCTCGCATTCCTCCAGCCGATGCTGTCGGTTCTCGGTGGAGGTCCCGACTTCTTCGTCGCGCGGGGCAACACGAGCGGTCAGATCATCGTCTACGCGCTCGTGCTCGCCTTCGCAGCACCACTCGTCTTCCTGGCGATAGAGGCGATCGCCGAGCGCTTCGGATCCGGGTTGCGCTGGAAGGTCCACCTGGTGTTGATGGCGCTGGTCGGCTCGGCGCTAGTTCTCTCGCTGATCAAGGATCTGCCGCTGCCGGGCCTCTTGGTGGTCCTCCTGGCCGTCGCCCTTGCCGTCGCCGGCGTGTGGGCTTACGACCGTTTCGCCTTCCCGCAGACCTTCATG
>JBJTJS010000283.1:0-2037 GCA_046096085.1 bacterium | reverse complement strand
AGCCGACCTTATTGATGACGTCCGCGATGTTGTAGATGATTTCGCGGTACTCACCGTAGCCGGCACGTGCCATGAGGAATCCGATCGGGTAGATCGCCCACCCGATCAGGACGAACAGACGCATGGTCTCGAGCGCCCTGGCGAGCGGAGCCGGGGCCTCCATGATCGCCTGCCCGAGTGACATGTAGAGGACGTAGACGATGAACGCCTCGAATCCGCACGAAACGAGGAAGAACGTCCACCACCGCTCCGAGTTGACCTGCGAGGTCTCGGCGATGAAGGCCGTCACGATCATCGCGACGTCGAGCAGCACGAGCTGCCAGAAGAACTTCGTGCCCCGTTCTCCCATCCGCAGGAGGAGCGGAAACTTCATGAGCAACAGCGGCGTCGTGAAGAGCCAGTCGACGTACCGCAGGGCCGTCGGGAACTCGCCGGTCTTATAGACGTCCGTCATCTTCAGGTAATGGAAGCAGGCGATCGCGCAGACGAGCCCCGCGACCACCATCGTGCTCCGGTATTCCGGGGCGACGTTGTTCCGCATGAGGAAGAAGTAGAGCGCGCCCGCCCCCATCGCCACGGTCCCGGCGAAGAACAGATACAGGGTGAGCGTCTGAAGCTGCGTGCCGAGCCCGGCTGCCGGGTCGAACTTCATCGCGACCGACCCGACATCGGCCAACAGGGCGTTGGCTGGAATTGAAAACATACGAACCCTCCCTTTCTGTCGCTGCGATTGCGCAGCGAATTTCGACCCAGAACGAACGGTCACCGCGACGCGGTGAGGATCGGCTCGCTCTGGCCGGGACTTATTCACATGCGGGGGCCCCAGGCAACCGCGAAACCCGTGCGATCTCCCCGCCCGACGGCCTCCGCCGATGCGGGCGAAAGGGCGCGCGTCTCCGTAAACCGTTGTGCAGCCCCGGGTTCCTGACGTCGGGCGGCACGCCGCGGGGCGTCACGCACCCGGCCCGCCGACCATCGATTCCGCCTGACGACGGATGTCGAGGCCAACCCCGCGACTCCACGCCTCGAGCAGCCGGCCGAACATCGGGCCGGGCCGGCCGCCGCCGATCGGCCGTCCGTCGAGGCTCGTGGCGGGCAGCAGGCAGCTCGGCGTGCTCGTGAGCAGGAGTTCGTCGGCCTCTCCGCACTCGTCGAGCGAGAGCGGACGATCCTCCCAGGGAATCCCCTCCTCGATGGCGAGGCGGCGCACATGGCCGAGGCTCACGCCCGGGAGCGCGTCGGATGGCGGAGGCGTGACGAGTCTTCCGCCGATCGCCGCGACGACGTTCGCCGTCGAGGTCTCGCTCACGCGGCCATCGGCATGGCACAGGACCGCCCGGCCGCCGGGAATCCTTGCGGACGCCTCGCGGTCCGCAAGGTGGTAGTGCATGCGGCTACGGCACTTGAGCTCGATCGGCCAGCAGTCGTCGGGCACCTGCCTCACCGACACGCCGACGAGCGGAATACCGGCAGCGTACGCATCGGCCCAGAGTCGGAAGGCCAGGTGGAAGGAGTGCACCAGCACCCGCGGGCGGCCGGCAAGCCCGCCGCGCTGCGCGGGCAGGTCGCCGGGCGTCGCGACGACGCAAACCCCGAGAGCGTCGTCCGGCTCCAGCAGCGCCTGGTTACGGGCGGCGACCTCACTCGCCGCCTCGAACACTTCCGCAAGCGGCATCGGCAGATCGATGCCCGCGATCGAGAGGGATCCCGCCATGCGGCAGGCATGCTCGCCGGTGAGAAACAGGCGGCCGCGGAACGTCCGCAGCTGCTCGGTGACGGTCGCCCCGAGGACGAATCCCGCGTCGCCGACCGGGATCGAAAGATGATCCGCGGGAATGATCCGGCCGTCAGTCCACGCGATCATGCCCGTTTTGCGTAGCCGTCAATTGCCTACGTCGCCACCTGCCTACGTCGCCACCTGCCTGCGTCGCCACCTGCCTGCGTCGCCACTGTTGGAATGGAGGATAGGGGATTCGAACCCCTGACCTTCTGGCTGCCAGCCAGACGCTCTCCCAATTGAGCTAATCCCCCGAATGG
>JBJTJS010000282.1:0-2978 GCA_046096085.1 bacterium | reverse complement strand
ATGACGGTTCGTGCGTGCGCGACTACATCCACGTGGTGGATCTTGCCGAGGCGCACGTGGCCGCGGCCGCGCTGTGCGAGGCGGGGGGCGCGCAGGACGTGTTCAACGTCGGCACGGGCGTGGGGTCGTCGGTGTGGGAGGTGATGGCCGCGGTGTCGGCCGTGGTCGGCCGCGATGTCGACGCGCAGGCCGTGCCGCGTCGTGCGGGGGATCCGCCGGAGTTGGTCGCGTCGGTGGACCGTGCTGCCGCATCCCTGGACTGGCGAGCCCGCCACGACCTGTCCGACATGGTGTCCTCCGCCTGGTCCGCCCGAGCTTTTACCGTCTGAGTTACCCGAATGGTGGGTTAAGCGGTGCTTAAACCACCATTCGGGTAACTCAGACGGAAAAAACGACAGGGGGTGTGGCACTCTGGCGGGATGGGCGAGAACATCGATGACGCTCCCTGGCCCACCAGTGACCGGGTGAATGCACCCGACCTCGAGCATCCCCTGGCCTCGCTCACGGGCACGCGCTGGATCCTCGGCGAGTACCACGACGCTACCGGCCCGCATGTCGTCCCTGACGGCTCCCGGGCATCCCTGGAGATCTCGGACGGGTCCCTCCACGTCGAGGCCGGGTGCAACACCGGCCGGGCATCGGCCCACCTGCATGCCGACACGATCGAGGTGGGCGCGCTGGCCCTCACGCGCATGATGTGCGACGACGAAGCCATGGAGGTCGAGGCCGCCGTGACGTCGGTCCTGTCCGGGAACGTACCCTACGTCCTGGCCGGCGACGTCCTCACCCTGCGCGGAGCGGGTACGACGCTGATCTACCGCCCTGAGGGAAGGTCGTGATCCGCGCCACCCGCATCGCCGCCGCCGCCGCGCTCGCCGTCGCCAGCCTCGCAGCAGTGCCGGTGACGACCTCCGCCACTGCGGCACCGGTGTCCGCGCCGAGTCCGGCGAAGGCGTCACCCGCCGCCGCTCCGCAGAAGAAGGAAGCCTTCAGCCTCACCCTCGTGCTCAAGAACCGCACCATCGTCCCCAGCGGCGACGCGCAGGGCGTCGGTGACGTCACCGTCGAGAACGGAGCCGTGGAGCGCGACGGCGCCAAGGCCGGCACGTTCATCACGCTCTCGCGGGTCCTCTCGGTCCCCAAGAAGGGCGTGGAGTCCCGCGACGCGCAGATCACCGTTCAGTTGAAGAACGGCACGATCCAGCTGCAGGCCGTCAACGAGGAGCTCTCCGGCGAGCCCTTCGCGGTCGGCCGCATCCTGCCCATCGTGGGAGGCACCGGCGACTACGCCGGTGCCCACGGCACGTGCAACCTGGTGCCCCAGGGCGACAAGGGCCGCTATCTCGCGCTCATCGATGTGGTCCTCGCCAAGGATCTCAAGACCTCGTCCGCGAAGGTTCCCGCAGCGCAATCGGTCACCGTGCCCGCACCCCAGGGCACCAAGCAGGGGATCACCGGAGTCACGCTCAAGCGCGCTGTCGGGAGCACCGCGTCGTACACCTCCATCGGCACTCGCGTCGGCTCCTCCTCCGGCACCGTGCGCGACAGCGTCGAGTTCCTGGTGACCCTCGAGGGCGGCACCCTCTTCGCCCGGGGCATCGCCGAGTCGCAACAGCGGTCGGTGAAGGCACAGACGTACGCCGTCCTCGGGGGCACCGGCGCCTACGCCGGGTACCGCGGCGAGCTCACGCTGTCAGCCAAGGCCACCGGGATCCAGATGCGGCTCGTCGCACCCAGCGGCAAGAAGGACACGTCGCTGAAGTGGAGTGAGATCACCGGTCAGCAGGCGGAGGTCCCCATCACCGGGGGCAACCTCCTCGCCGCGGAGGGTTCGATCAAGGGCCAGAAGGGCAAGCCCACCTGGGTGGCCTACGTCGCGACGTACCAGCCGGTCGGCGATGTCACCCCCGCGGTCACGATGGTCGAGCGCACGTTCACTGACGGCACGATGCTCGTCACCGGCATGACCGACGACTCGACGGTCACCGAGCAGTACGCGCGCCCCATCATCGGCGGCACCGGGGGGCTCGCAGGTGTCGGCGGGGAGGCCCTGTCGAAGCCGGTGAGCGCCGCCAGGTGGGATATCGTGGCAGCGTTCTGGCGCTGAGACTGCCCCCGAGGAGCCCCATGCCCCGCGTCGTCGTCGACGTCATGCTCAAGCCGGAGATCCTCGACCCCCAGGGACGCGCGGTGATGGGCGCCTTCACCCGCCTGGGAGTGGATGGCGTGAGCGACATCCGGCAGGGCAAGCGCTTCGAGGTCACCGTCGATGGTGACGTCACCGAGGCTCGCCTCGCCGAACTCCACCGCATGGCCGAGGAACTCCTGAGCAACCCGGTCATCGAGACCTACGCGCTGAGGGTCGAGCCGTGAAGATCGGCGTCGTCACCTTCCCGGGCTCCCTCGACGACCGCGACGCGGCGCGTGCGGTGCGCATCGCGGGAGCAGAGTCCGTGGCCCTGTGGCACGGCGACGAGGACCTCCGCGTGGTCGACGCCGTCATCCTTCCGGGGGGCTTCTCGTACGGCGACTACCTGCGCTGCGGCGCCATCGCGCGCTTCGCGCCGGCGATGCGCAGCATCGTCGAGCGGGCCCATCAGGGCATGCCGGTGCTCGGCATCTGCAACGGATTCCAGATCCTGTGCGAGTCGCACCTCCTGCCGGGCGCTCTCACGCGCAACGACCACCTCCACTTCGTCTGCCGCGACCAGCGGCTGCGCATCGAGAGCAACGCCACCGCTTGGACATCGGACTATGCCGTGGGCCAGGAGATCGTCATCCCGCTCAAGAACGGCGAAGGCGGCTACGTGGCCGACGAGCGCACGCTCGACGAGCTTGAGGGCGAGGGCCGTGTGATCGCGCGCTATCTAGACATCAACCCCAACGGCAGTCGGCGTGACATCGCGGGCATCTCCAATGCCGCCGGCAACGTCGTCGGACTCATGCCGCACCCCGAGCATGCGGTCGAGTCGCTCACC
>JBJTJS010000281.1:0-2275 GCA_046096085.1 bacterium | reverse complement strand
CCCGCGGGGCGACCTGGGCCGCCTGAGCGGGGCCGCGCTCACCGTGGCCGGGCTCGACCACGAGGCAGCGGCTTTCGCGATGGGAGCCATGCGCACCGGGGTGCTCACCGACTCTCTGGGCACCGCGGAGGCGCTGCTCCGGCTGTTCCCCCCGGTGGATCGGGACACCGTGGAGCGCCTCGTCGAGCGGGACGTCGGTGTCGGCTGGGGCGTCGTCCCGGGCTACCTCTGCATCGTCGCGGGCCTCCTCACCGGTCTCTCGCTGGAGCGGATGGCCGCCCTCCTCGGGCTCACCGATCGAGATGCGCGCCGCGCGGTCTCCCAGGGCGCGCTGGCCGCCGACCGAACCGGCGTCCCGTTCCGGATCGCCGAGGTGAGCCACGAGGGACTCACCCTCGCCGGCGTCACCGAGGGTCTCTCGCCCGCACTCGCCTGGCGCGCTGCCGTGGAGGACCTCACCGCCCTTTCCACAGACCTCATCGACTTCATCGAGTCGACCGTCGGCCCGCGCACCGAGGCGATGCTCACGGGAGGCTGGGCGAACGATCCGATGGTTGCCCAGGCCAAGCGCGATCAACTGGGCGCCTACGCGACATCATCGGTCCGGGAAGCCGCGGCCCTGGGTGCAGCGTTCTTCGGCGGCATCGCTGCCGGGCTCCTCGAGCGCCCCGGCCCCGATGAGGCACCGCGGTGGCGGGACTGACCTCGCCGAGTGGCTAGCGCCACTTGCCGTAGAGCAGCGTCTCCGGCTGGGCCACCTCGACGGCCACCGAGGTCCCCGAGAACTGCCCCGTGATGGCACGGGCCCAGGCGGCGGCCTGGGGCATGAGATCACGCTCGGCCGTCTGCATCCGGTCGCGCACGAGGACGACACCGAGGTCGGCACCCGGATAGCGGTACTCGTTGACGCCGTACACCCGCAGGTAGAAGGCCTCATCGGACCCGGTGACGTTGTGCCAGTCGGTCTCCATCCGCACGAAGTGGACGGAACCGTCCTCGCCCATGCGCCACAGTCCGCTCGCGGGTGCCTGCGTGATGATCTCCACCTCGTCGCTCGTCTGCTTGAGCACCAGCTGGCTCCAGCGATCGAAGTCCCGCCACCGCTCCTGGATCGCGGCGAGGTCGCACTGCCAGTCCACGTCCATGAACTCCAGCAGGTGGAAGAGGAAGAGGGGCACGCCTCCGTAGCGGGACGTGATGAGGTTGGTCAGCGGGGATGCACCCGAGATGCGGGGGTTGATCTCCCCGAGGTACACCATGTCGTCGTCGAGGTCGATGAGGTAGTCCATGCAGAAGACCCCGCGATACCCCTCGGCGTAGAGGCGATCGCCCAGTTTGCGGGCCATCTCCCGAATCCGGCCCTGGTTGCCCGCGAGGGAGATCGGCGCGCAGTCGTTGCCGCACCATCCTCCCTTGTACGGCGTCAGCTCCTCGAAGCCGGTGAGATCCACCTGGACCGGCCCCACGAGCGTGCCGTGCCTCGTGGCGCACGCCTCGACGGTCCCGGGCAGGTGCCGGATGTTCTTCATGACCTTCAGATCGTCGGCCGCGAGGACGTCGGCGTGCTGATCCCAGTCGTCCGCCGAGTCGATGAAGAACGTCGTGCGCCCGGAGTCGCCGTACGGCAATTGCACCACCAGCCGGCGACCGAGCCCGGCCGATTCGGCGGCGGCGAGCAAGTCGTCGTAGGTCGAAGCCCGCGTGAGGATGTTGGGGGCGCTGGGCACACCAGCCTCGTTGCCCAGGCGGGTGGTCTCGATCTTGGAATCGATCCGCTCCCGGAGTTCCCGAGGGGGCAGCGCGATGGTGAGCCCCAGTTCGTCGGCTAACCGCTCGGTTGCCTCGTCGAACATGACGAAGAGGACCAGGCCCGTGCCGCGCTGGGAGATGAAGTCCTGGACGGCCTTGTGGCCGAGCAGGTAGGTGTTCACCGACTCGAAGGTCTCGAACTCACGTGGGCCTGCATGGGCCGGGACGAAGATGTGATCGTGCGCGCCATCGAAGGAGTCGAAGTAGCAGACGTAGCGCAGGCTGCTGACCCAGTCGTCCAGGCCGAGGAGGTTGTAGGCGGTCGGTGAGACGAAGTAGATCGGCACGGGGTTCTCCCGGAAGAACCGGTAGATCTCCGACAGCCCTCGCAGCGAGGGCCGCTCGCTGGTGGTCGCGGTCACGCGGGCCTCCCTTCGCCCGACACCCTAGGCGCTGGTGCCCAGCACGGCAGGCAAACGCGGGCGCCCGCGATCAGCGCAGGACCGCGAGGCCCTCCGGTCGGGGC
>JBJTJS010000280.1:0-15617 GCA_046096085.1 bacterium | reverse complement strand
CTACATGCCGATGATCCCCGAGGCCGTCGTCGCCATGCTCGCGTGCGCGCGCATCGGCGCCGCGCATTCCGTCGTCTTCGCCGGCTTCTCCGCGGAGGCGCTGCGCTCGCGGATCGACGACGCCCAGGCCCGACTCGTCATCACGACCGACGGCCAGAACCGGCGCGGGTCGCAGATGGCACTCAAGCCTTCGGTCGACGAGGCGGTAGCCCAGACCCCGAGCGTGGAGCACGTGCTGGTCGTCCGCCGCACGGGGCAGGACGTCCCCATGAAGCAGGGGCGCGACGTCTGGTGGCACGACATCGTCGATCGCCAGCCCGTGACCCACGTGCCGGAGGCGTTCGACAGCGAGCACCCGCTGTTCATCCTCTACACCTCGGGGACCACGGGGAAGCCGAAGGGAATCCTCCACACGAGCGGCGGCTACCTCACCCAGGCGTCGTACACGCACTGGAATGTCTTCGACCTGAAGCCCGACGAGGACATCTACTGGTGCACCGCCGACATCGGCTGGGTCACCGGGCACTCCTACATCGTGTACGGCCCGCTCTCCAACCGAGTGACCCAGGTGATCTACGAGGGCACGCCGGACACCCCGCACCGCGGCAGGTTCTGGGAGATCGTCGAGAAGTACGGCGTGACCATCTTCTACACCGCGCCAACGGCCATCAGGACCTTCATGAAGTGGGGCGACGACATCCCCGCGCAGCACGACCTGTCCAGCCTGCGCCTGCTCGGGAGCGTCGGCGAGCCGATCAACCCGGAGGCGTGGATCTGGTACCGCGATGTCATCGGCTCCGGGCGCACCCCCATCGTGGACACCTGGTGGCAGACGGAGACGGGGGCCATCATGATCTCCCCACTGCCCGGCGTCACCGACTGCAAGCCCGGCTCGGCCATGCGCCCACTGCCCGGGATCGGGGCGAGCGTCGTGGACGACGCGGGCAATCCCGTGGCCCTCGGCGGCGGCGGGTACCTGGTCCTCTCCGAGCCGTGGCCGTCGATGCTCCGCGGCATCTGGGGCGACGACCAGAGGTACGTCGACACCTACTGGTCACGGTGGCCCGGCACCTACTTCGCCGGGGACGGGGCGAAGCTCGACGACGACGGCGCGATCTGGCTCCTGGGCCGCGTCGACGACGTCATGAACGTCTCCGGCCACCGCATCTCCACCACGGAGGTCGAGTCCGCGCTCGTCTCGCATCCCGCCGTCGCCGAGGCCGCAGTAGTGGGGGCCTCGGACGAGATGACCGGCCAGGGGATCGTGGCCTTCGTGATCCTGCGCTCCGGCAACGACCAGGACGCCACCGAGCTCGTCTCGGACCTGCGCAGCCACGTGACCAAGGAGATCGGCCCCATCGCCAAGCCCCGGCAGATCATGATCGTCGCCGAGCTGCCCAAGACGCGATCGGGCAAGATCATGCGCCGGCTGCTGCGCGACGTCGCCGAGAACCGCAGCCTCGGAGACGTGACCACCCTGGCGGACCCGACGGTCATGAACCTCATCGCCACCGGGATGGGGACTGCGGCGAGCGAGGACTGAGCGATACGCTCGTAGAGGTGTGCCGGGAAGCCTGGTCGGCGTGACGTAGCCGCGCCCCCAGGAGGATCCGTGACCGACCATGAGCTCTTCGCCCGACCGCCTCTTGCCGAGCGCGTCTGGCTGCTCCGCGCCCTGCGCGGCGAGACCATCGGCGGAATCCTCCTGCTGGGCGCCGCCGCCCTGGCGCTGCTGTGGGTGAACTCCCCGTGGGGGGACTCCTACATCGCGCTGAGCAACCTCGTGGTCGGGCCCGCTGCCCTGGGCCTGAATCTCACGCTCGCCCAGTGGGCCTCCGACGGCCTTCTCGCCGTCTTCTTCTTCGTGGCCGGGCTCGAACTCAAGCACGAACTGACCCACGGCACGCTCTCACGACCGAGCCAGGCCGCGGTCCCCGTGGCCGCGGCACTGGGCGGCATGGTCGTCCCCGCGATCATCTTCGTCATCGTCGTGTCCAGGACGGGCGAGGCCGGCGCTCTCGCCGGGTGGGCCACTCCCATGGCGACCGACATCGCCTTCGCGCTCGCGGTGCTCGCGGTCGTGGGGCGTCGTCTGCCGGTCGCGCTCCGCGCGTTCCTGCTCACGCTGGCCGTCGTCGACGACCTGGGCGCGATCACCATCATCGCCATCTTCTACTCGTCGAAGTTCTCCCCCGGGTACTTCCTCCTGGCCCTAGCCCTCCTCGCGCTCTACTGGGTCCTCCAACGGCGCCGGGTCCGCAGTCCCTGGATCTACGTCCCCCTGGTCCTCGCCACCTGGTGGGCGATGCACGAGAGCGGCATCCACGCGACGGTCGCCGGCGTCGCGCTCGCCCTCCTGACCCGCTCCAGCGTCGACCCAGGCGAGGAGCAGTCGCCCCTCGACCGCCTGCAGTGGATGCTGCTCCCGCTGAGCGCCGGAGTCTGCGTGCCGCTCTTCGCCTTCTTCGCCGCCGGCGTCGACCTGCGGTCGACGGGAATCATCGAGCCGCTGACGAATCCCGTGGCCTGGGGCATCATGGCCGGCCTCATCATCGGCAAGCCCGTCGGCGTACTCCTCACCGCCTGGGTCACGGCCCGGTTCACGCGCGCGAGCCTCAATCCGGGCATCGGATGGAGCGACGTCACCGCCGTCGGCGCGCTCGCGGGGATCGGATTCACCGTCGCGCTCCTCATCGCGGAGCTGGCGTACTCGGACAGCGAGTCGATGCTCGACTCCGCCAAGATCGCGATCTTCGCCGCCTCGCTGCTCTCGGCGGTCATCGCCACGGCGCTCCTGCTGGCCCGCAACCGGCACTACGGCCGGCTGGCGCTCGTCGAGGAGGCCGACCGCGACGGCGACGGCATCCCCGACGTCTACCAGGGGGCTCCCCCGGCCGCCACTCCCCCGAGCGAGGGGATTGACCGCCCTGTCCCCGGGGATGACGGTGCCGAGCCGTCCCCGACCCACTAGCCTCGCCCGGAGAGGTGGCTATCCGGCCCCGTGAGCCGCACGACCAGCACCGGGAGGTGCCCGCATGGCCCAGGACCCCAGCCAGGCATCGCTGAAGGACCTCGTCTCCTCGGCGGTCGCCGACCTGCAGAGGCTGGTCAAGGCGCAGCTCGAACTCGCCAAGTGGGAGCTCCAGCAGACCGGGCGCACCGCCGCCAAGACCAGTCTCCTGGTGCTCATCGCCTTGACCATGGCCGGGCTGGGAGGGATCTTCCTCCTCGTCACGATCGCCTACGTCCTCGTCGCGCTCGGGCTGCCCGTGTGGGCAGGCTTCGGCATCGTCACCCTGGTGCTGTTCCTCGTCGCGGCCATCGTCGGCTTCCTCGGCTATCGAACGTCCCAGCGCATCGAGGGCCTTCCCAAGACGGTGGCGTCGATCGAGCAGACCAAGGCGGCACTCACCTCAGCAGTGAGCGAGCCTGCCGATACGTTCACGGTCACCGAGATCGACATCATCGAGATCGACACCGGCCCCCGCGACTCCCGCCCCAGCAGCAGCACGTGACCCTGCGCGATCCCGAGTCCGTGGTCCGGATGCCCGGACCCTGGGAGCATCGGGACATCTCGGCCAACGGCGCGCGCTTCCACATCGTGGAGGCCGGCGAGGGTCCGCTGGTCGTGCTCCTGCACGGCTTCCCCACCTTCTGGTGGTCGTGGCGGCACCAGCTCGCCAGCCTGCCCGAGGCCGGCTACCGCGCCGTCGCGATGGACCTCCGGGGCTATGGCGGCTCCGACCACACGCCCCACGGGTACGACCCCACGACGCTGTCCCACGACGTCGCCGGCGTGATCCGGTCGCTCGGCGAGCCCTCGGCCACGGTCGTCGGCCAGGGCTGGGGCGGCCTCATCGCCTGGAGCATGGCCGTCCTCGACCCCGAGGTCGTCACGGGCATCGCCCCCGTGTCCATGCCGCACCCTCGCCGGCTGCGCCGCGCCATGGCGCGCGACAGCATCCAGCGCCGGCAGGCCCTGTACGCCATCGGCTTCCAGTGGCCCTTCCTCCCCGAGCGCTCGCTCATGGCCCGCGACTGCGCGCGCGTGGAGACCCTCCTGCGCAGTTGGTCGGGTGACGCCGCGTGGCCGGACGCGGAGACGGCTGAGGTGTACCGCTCGGCCTTCTCGCTGTGGCCGACCGCGCACTGCGCCGTGGAGTACCACCGCTGGGCCGTCCGCTCGCTCCTGCGCAGCGACGGCATTCGCTACGACCGGCGCATGGAGACCCCGATCGAGGTGCCCATCCTGCACGTCCACGGGGAGCGCGACCCGTCGGTCCTGCTGCGCACCGCGGAGGGGTCCGGGGAGTGGGCGGGCGGCGACTACGACTTCCACGTCATCGACGGAGTCGGGCACTTCCCCCACGAGGAGGCACCGGACCGCTTCGATGCGGTCCTCCACAAGTGGCTGGAGGGGCTCCACGCCCGCTGAGCGCCCGCGCGACCGGCTCGGCAGGCCCCTCCCGTGGGACGTGTCGGCCGCCCAGTCGTTCCCCCAGGTCCCCGCGCGCAGCGCCATCACCTCCGCGCAGGCCCTCGACGAGGCGGCGGCGTACCGCGCTGATGGCCTTCCCTTTCACGCCCACGAGGTGCGGGAGCAGCGCTGGCGGTGCGCACCCGCCGACGAGGCACCGCTGTGGAAGGCCCTGGCCCAGGGGGCCGCGGGGCACACGCACCTTGCGCGCGGGAATCCCACCGGTGCCTCGCGCCTGCACGATCGGGCCGAGAGCGCCCTGCGCTCCTACGCCGGTCCCCGGCCGAACGGCGTCGACGACCTCGTGCGGTCGCTGGGGATCAGAGGCTGACCGCTACGACCGGCAGGCACCGGTGTCGGCGGGCGCGGTCGCGGCCCTGCCCTGATCGGCGATCGATGCCGCCTGCTGCGCGGTGATCGCGTAGCCGGTATCGGGCGCTCCCAGCCCCGCCGCGAACACCACGCCGAGCACGCGTCCGTTGGGCGCCAGGAGGGGACCGCCGGAGTTGCCCGGCACCACGACGCCGCGGAACGCGTACACCTCGCGCACGACTCCGGAGCGCCCGTACACGTCCTCCCCGCGCGCGGTCACGCGGGCCCGGATGCGGGCGGGCTCGGCCACCAGGTCTCCCCCGCCGGGGAATCCCGCCACGACCGCGGAGTCACCGGTGTCGGCGATCCGCTCGGCGAACTTCAGGGGCGGCGCGAGCAGGCCGGGCACGCGGATGACGGCGAGATCCAGCCGCGGGTCGATCGCGACGACGACGCCCTCGTAGAGCGACGCGTCGCCCGGCACGCGCAGGCGCGGGGCATCCATGCCGGCGACCACGTGGGCGTTCGTCATCACCAGGTCCGGGGCGTAGACGAACCCGGACCCCACGATGGCGGACGCACACGCGCTGCCGCTGACCTTCACCAGGGACGGCCACGCAGCCCGTACGGCGGGGTCCCGCAGGAGGGCGCGGTCGGGAGCGGGCACCTCGGGACCGGCGTACTCCGCGAGCCCCGCGAACACGCGCGGCAGCCCGGACGCGTCGACGGCTCCTCGAAGGTCGGCGAACAGGTCGCGCGCCTGGTCGGGAACGAGGCGGTCGATGCCCGTGAGCAGGACCGACGAGCGGATCTGCCGGGAGACCGGGACCTCGGGGAGCAGGCTCACGGCACTCGCGATGATCCACAGGACGGCGGCGAGCGCGAGCACGTTGAGCGCGGCCCCGGCGGCCGAGTCCGCGACGCGAGCACCCTGCCACGAGATCCCGGAGCGCAGGCGACGGCCGAGCACGGAGGCCAGGGCCTGACCGAGGACGGCGCACACGAGAACCGATGACGCGAGAAGGACCGCGCCCGCGAGGTAGGGAAGGTTCGCCCGCTCGACGAACTGCGGGAGGAGGAGGGCCGCCGCCAGGCCGCCGGCGAGGAACCCGGCGAAGGACAGCAGGCCGGCGACGAACCCCTGGCGCCAACCCGACCAGGCGAACACGACGAGCGCGGCCAGCACCACCGCGTCGACGAGGTTCATGGGGCGGGCCACCCCAGGTTAGCCGCCCACCAACCGCGGAAACCCCCCCGAAAACGCGGCCCACGGGCGGCCAACCCCACACCCCCCGGGCTAGCCGCCCAGGGGAAACCGGCCGTCACGGGGCACCCTCGTCCGGCTCGGCGCCCACGGTGACGACGCGGTCGGGGTCCCACGGGCGCGCCCAGCCGCCCAGGTCGAGGATCCCCGAGAGGAGGCCGGCCGTGAATCCCCAGACCGTGAGCCCGTGAACCTCGAACCCCAGGCCGACGTACCCGGACGGATGCCGCACCCTCATGCGGTGCGCCGGTTCGGCGAGCTCGGCGATGGGGATGCGATGCACGCTCGCCACCTCGGCCCGGTCGACCGCACTCACCGGCGAGGGATCACGCCACCAGCCGATCACCGGGGCGACGACGAATCCGGACACCGGCACCCACAGCGTCGGCAGGAGGCCGAACACCTCCACGCCGCGGGGGTCGAGGCCGGTCTCCTCCTCGGCCTCGCGCAGCGCCGCTGCTGCCGCATCGATGTCGTCGGAGTCGCGGGCTCCCCCCGGGAAGGCCGGCTGCCCGGCATGCGCCCTCATGTCGTCCGCCCGCTGGATGAGCAGGACATCGGGCCCCTGAGCACCGTGGCCAAGAAGGATCAGCACGGCCGAATCCCGACCCCCCTCCGGCGGCGGCACGAACCGCGTGAGGTCGCGCACGTGCACCCCGTCGAGTCCGGTCGCGAGCGGCTCCAGCCACGCGGGCAGGCCCGGGACGGGAAGTCGCTGGCCGGTGTCGCGGACCTGCCAGGCGGTCGCGCTCATCCCCGGCCCTCATCCCGCACGAGCAGCGCGGCCTCGTCCGGATCCGCTGGCCCCGTTCCGAAGGAGGGGCACCGGCGCGCGACAGGGCAGGCGCCGCAGGCCGGGCGACGGGCATGGCATCGACGCCGGCCGTGCCAGATGAGCACGTGGGACAACTGCGTCCACTCCCGCGCGGGGAAGAGCCCCATCAGGTCCGCCTCCACCTTGACCGGGTCGGACTGGTCGCTCCAGCCCAGGCGGCGTGCCACGCGGCCGACATGGGTGTCGACGGCGATGCCCGGCGCGCCGAAGGCATTGCCGAGGACGACGTTCGCCGTCTTGCGGCCCACCCCGGGCAGGGTGACGAGATCGTCCAGGGTTGCGGGGACCTCACCTCCGAAGCGGTCGCACAGGGCCTGCGCGAGACCGATGATGCTCTCCGCCTTGGCCCGGAACAAGCCCGTCGGGCGGATCATCTCCTCGAGCTCCGCCCGATCGGCGGAGGCGAACGACGCCGCGTCCGGGTAGCGGGCGAAGAGTGCCGGCGTCACCTGATTGACGCGCTTGTCGGTGCACTGAGCCGACAGGACGGTGGCCACCAGGAGTTCGAGCGGGGTCGTGAAGTCCAGTTCGCATCGCGCATCTGGGTACGCCTCCGCGAGGGCCCTCGCGGTCGCGCGGGCCCGCCGCGGGGTCGTGGACATCAGACCAGGGTACGTCGGTGCGGACCCGGAGATCGCCGCAGCGACCCCGATGCGACAGACTGGTGCAGTGGACGACGCGCTGATGCAGGCACCGCTCTTCGTCGCTCTCGACGCCGAAGCGGCCGTGGCGCTGCGTGCTTCCATGACCGAGCGTCGCATCCCGCGGGGATCGATCATCTTCGCTGAGGGCGAGGACGGCGATCGCATGTACGTCATCCTCGACGGCAAGGTCAAGCTCGGCCACACCTCCACGGACGGCCGCGAGTCCCTGCTCGCTGTCCTCGGTCCCGGAGAGATGTTCGGGGAACTGTCGCTCTTCGATCCCGGCCCGCGGACCGCCACGGCCACGGCCCTCACCGACACGGTCGTCGTCGGGCTCGGGCACGAGAACCTCAGTCCCTGGCTCGCGGGGCGTCCGGAGGTCGCCGAGGCACTCCTCGCGGCGCTCGCCCAGCGACTGCGGCGTACCAACGAGGCCATGGCGGACCTGGTGTTCTCCGACGTCCCCGGACGCGTCGCCAAGGCCCTGCTAGAACTCGCCGACAAGTTCGGCGAGGACGTCCCGGACGGGACCCTGGTGCGCCACGACCTGACCCAGGAGGAGCTCGCGCAGCTCGTCGGCGCCTCGCGAGAGACGGTGAACAAGGCTCTCGCCGACTTCGCCAACCGCGGGTGGATCAAGGTGGACCAGCGGGAGGTCGTCCTCGTGGACCGCGAGCGCCTGGAGAAGCGCGCCCGCTAGCCCGACTCTGCGCTAGCCCGACTCTGCGCTGCGACCCGCGAGGTACTCCAGTTGCGCGCGCGTGGACAGCAGCGCGGCCCATCGGACCGCCTCGGGGGCGTCCGCGTAGACCACGGCTACAACCTCCTCCGGGGTCCTCGCCCCTGAGTCCCACGCCTCCCGGACCTGCCTGAGCCGCTCCCGGCGATGCTCCAGGTAGTCGTCGATCACGCCTACCGGATCGCCCAGGGTGGGCCCGTGCCCCGGGAGGAGGGACGCCGCTCCCGTGGCAGCGGCGCGCTCCCTCAGCGCCTCGAGCGACTCGAGGTAGGCACCGAGATGGCCATCCGGCCAGGCCACGACGGCGGTGCCGCGGCCGAGGACGGTGTCTCCGGTGAGGATCGCCGACTCCGACGGGACGTGGAAGCTCATCGAGTCCGACGTGTGCCCCGGCGTGGCGGTCACGTGGACCTCGAGGTCGGCCGCAGCCACGACGTCGCCCGAGCGCAGGCCCTCCCCGCCGAGGACCTCGCGCGAGTCCAGTGCTCGCACGGGCGCCCCGGTCATCGCGTGAAGGCGCCGTGCGCCCTCCGCGTGGTCGGGGTGCGCATGCGTCAGCAGGATGTGCGCGACGCGACCCGCCGCCTCTATCACCGCCGCGAGGTGGGTGGCGTCGTCGGGCCCCGGATCGACCACGATCGCGGGCGCGTCCTCGACGCGCAGCACCCAGGTGTTGGTGCCGTCGAGCGTCATGGGTCCGGGGTTGGGAGCGAGGACGCATACGACATTCGGGCTGTGCCAGCCCCCCGCCCACGGCGCGGACGAGCCCAGGACCGGCAGTCCGCTCATCGGCCCAGCGCCCCCTCGGCCTGCGAACCCCCGGGTCGGCCGAGCGCCCCCTCGGCCTCCGAACCCGCAGGGGCCCCCGGAAGCGACAGCACGGCCTCGCCCGACCGCAGGTCCAGCAGGTCCCACTCCAGGGCGTCCGCGGCCCCCAGCCTCGGATGCGGCATGAGGGGTCGTACGACGCGTGCCGGCGCGGCCGACAGCACCTCGCCGGCGTCGGCGAAGGGCACCAGGTCGCCCAGCGTGGCGACCGTCGGCGGCAGCATCGGCAGGAGCCCCCGGCCGTACCGCGCGAGGGCCTCCGCCGGTCCCAGCCACTGGGCGTCATCGGCCTCGCCGCTCACCTGCTCCACCTGCTGGCCGCGGGGCACTGCCGCGACGAAGAAGCGCACGTCGAACCGACGCGACTCGAACTCCGGCGTCACCCAATGCGTCCACAGCGGCACGAGCCGGGGCGCCAGTCGCAGCCCGCGGCGTTGCAGGACCCCGGGGACCGAGCCGGGGGAGGCGGCCACCGCGCGGCGATCGCTCTCCCAGGCGTCATCGGGCACCGGCGTGCTGCCGTCAGCGTCGACCGCGAGGAGGATCCCGGTCTCCTCGAAGACCTCCCGGACCGCACACACGACAAGGCCGCGGGCCACGTCGGGCGTCGCACTCATCCGCTCCGGATCGTCCCGCGACGCGGGCGCGCCGGGGTCCTCCCACGGGAGGCCGACGGCCAGATCCTCCGGGTCCAGGCCGCCCCCCGGGAAGACGTACATGCCGGCGGCGAAGGACATCGTGGAGACGCGTCGCATGAGCAGCGTGGAGAGCGGCGGACCCTCGCCGGAGGCCGCGTCTCGGAGGAGGACGACCGTGGCGGCGTCGCGGGCGGCGGGGGCACTCCACTGGCCGTCTCGGCGGGCCAGGGAGAGTGCCCGGTCTCGCAGGTGCGGCGGCAACTGCGGTATACCGCTCAGTCGGCCACCTCGAAGACGGCCTCGACCTCGACCGGCACGCCCAGGGGGAGGCTGGCGACGCCGACGGCCGATCGGGCATGTCGCCCCGCGTCGCCGAAGACGTCGAGGAACAGCTCGCTGGCCCCGTTGACCACCGCGGGCTGGCCGGTGAAGTCCGGGGTGGAGGCGACGAACCCGACGACCTTGACCACCCTGACGATGCGATCGAGGTCGCCCAGGGCCAGCTGGGCGGCGGCCAGCACGTTGATCGCGCACTGGCGCGCGCACTCCTTCGCGGTGTCGGCGTCGACCCCGGCTCCGACGATCCCGACGGCGACGAGTTCGCCGGCGCGCATCGGCAACTGCCCGGACGTATACGCATAGCGACCGCTCACCACCGCGGGGACGTACGCCGCGAGCGGCGGAACCACCTCGGGGATCTCGATGCCCAACTCCGCCAGGCGCGTGCTGACGCCGCTCACGACTGCACCGTCGGCCGCTTGAGGTAGGCCACCATGCTCTCGGGGTTGGGCCCGGGGACCACCTGCACCAGCTCCCAGCCGTCAGCGCCCCAGGTGTCGAGGATCTGCTTGGTCGCATGCACCAGGAGGGGCACCGTGGCGTACTCCCACGTCGTCATGGCGCGACACTAACCGGTCCCGAGCCCCACTAGGCTCAATGGGTGCCCGAAGCGCTCGGCGACTGGCCCGACGTCGTCCTCCATGTCGTCTCCGGCAAGGGCGGCACGGGCAAGACCACCGTGGCCGCGGCCCTCGCACTCGCCCTTGCGTCCGATGGCCGCCAGGTGATGCTCATGGAGGTCGAGGGGCGTCAGGGCCTCGCGCAGATCTTCGACGTGCCGCCCCTCCCCTATGAGCCGCGCAGGCTCGCCGCCACGCCGACGGGAGGCGAGGTCTGGGGCCTTGCCGTGGACCCGGAGGAGGCCCTGCTTGAGTACCTCGAGCTGTTCTACAACCTGCGGCGGGCCGGGAGCGTGCTGCGGCGCATGGGCGCGGTTGAGTTCGTGACGACCATCGCGCCGGGCCTGCGCGACGTCCTGCTCACCGGCAAGGCCGTGGAACTCGTACGCCGCCAGGACAAGCAGCATGCGACGGCGTACGACGCGATCGTGATGGACGCGCCCCCCACCGGGCGGATCACGCGCTTCCTCAATGTGAACACCGAGATCGCCGGAGTCGCGAAGGTCGGTCCGATCCGGACCCAGGCTGACTCGGTGATGAACGTCCTGCGCTCGCCGAGGACCGCCGTTCACCTCACCACCCTGCTCGAGGAGATGCCGGTCCAGGAGACCATCGATGGCGTGGCCGAGCTCGAGGACGCGGCGCTGCCCGTTGGGGGCATCGTCGTCAACATGACGCGCCCGCCCGCCCTGAGCACGAGCGGCACGGGGCCTTCCCTGGCACGCGAGCAGGTCGCGGCGGGCGTCACGGCCGCCGGGTTCGCCGCTGATCCGGACGCCATCGTCTCGGCGCTCCTCGCCGAGGCGGACGACCACGGCGCCCGCGTCGCGATGGAGACGGTGGAGCGCGCCAGGATCCAGGCGCTCGGCAGGCCCGTGTATGAACTGCCCTACCTGTCGGGCGGGATCGATCTGGCCGCCCTGTACGAACTGTCCGCGATGCTCGACGACCAGGGGATGGCGTGACCGGCGGATCGTCCTCCGGTGCCGGATCGCGCACCCCGCGACCCGTGGCGCCGCCACTCGACATCGATGCGCTCATCGACGACCCTCGGACGCGGATCATCGTGTGCTGCGGATCCGGGGGGGTCGGCAAGACGACGACTGCAGCCGCGATCGCGCTGCGCGCGGCCGAGCACGGGCGCCGCGTATGCGTGCTCACCATCGACCCGGCTCGCCGACTCGCCCAGGCCATGGGGCTCAGCGAGCTCGACAACACACCACGAGAGGTCCAGGGGATCTCCGGCGGCTCGCTCAGCGCCATGATGCTCGACATGAAGCGGACATTCGACGAGGTGGTCGAGTCGCACTCCGACCCCGAGCGAGCCGAGGCGATCCTGGCCAATCCCTTCTACCAGGCGCTGTCGTCGTCCTTCGCCGGGACGCAGGAGTACATGGCGATGGAGAAGCTCGGGCAATTGCGCGCGCAGTCCGATACCGAGGGGCTGTGGGACCTCATCGTCGTCGACACTCCGCCCTCGCGCTCCGCACTGGACTTCCTCGACGCCCCCGAGCGGCTGGGCTCGTTCCTCGACGGACGGTTCATCCGCATCCTCACCGCGCCGGCACGCGGGGCCGGCAAGGGCATCGGGAGGATCCTCGGCGCCGGCTTCGGACTGTTCGCCGGAGTGCTCACCAAGGTCCTCGGCACCCAGCTGCTCGCCGACCTCAGCGCCTTCGTCGCGGCGGTGGACACGATGTTCGGCGGTTTCCGTGAGCGCGCCGAGGCCACCTACGCCCTTCTCAAGGACAGCGGCACCGCGTTCATCGTGGTCGCCGCTCCCGAGCGCGATGCGCTGCGCGAGGCCTCGTACTTCGTCGATCGCCTGGCCGAGGACGACATGCCGCTCGCGGGCCTCGTGCTCAACCGGGTCACGCGCGTACGCGCTCCGGAGTTGTCCCCGGACGAGGCGGCCGCCGCGGCACAGCGCCTGGCACAGTCCCCCGAGCACCGCGATGTCGCCGCCCTACTGGGACTGCATGCGGATCGCATGCGCGACGCCGAGCGCCAGCGCCGTCTCGCGGAGCGATTCACCGCAGCCCATCCCAAAGTCGCTGTCGCGGAGGTCTTCGCGCTGCCCGAGGACATCCACGACCTCGAGGGACTGCGCGTGATCGGCGAACTGCTCGCCGGCTGACGTCGACTCAGGAGGCGCGGTACACAGCGCTGATAGCGCGCTCGTACTCGTCGCGGGCGGTCTGGAGGAGATGGCGCCACGACGTCACCTGCGGACGGCGGCGAAGAAGGGCCCGGCGCTCGCGTTCGGTCATGCCGCCCCACACCCCGAACTCGACGCGGTTGTCGAGGGCGTCGGCGAGGCACTCGGTGCGGACCACGCAGCCCTGGCAGATCACCTTGGCTCGGTTCTGGGCCGCCCCCTGGACGAAGAGCGCATCTGGATCGGTGGTCCGGCATGCTGCGCGCGCGGTCCACTCCGTAGACCAGGTCAGCGGCGACCGGCCCCCTCCCCTCGATCCTGCGCTAGCCCCAGCAACCCCGACTGCCCCAGTGGCGTCATGGTTCGCCGGACGCTACGCCTCCCGCTGCCCCGTGAATAAGGCTTATCATGGCTAAGTACTTATAGTAAATAGTAACTAGACGCTTCCGCGGCGTGCCCCGGGTCGGCTCGCCATGACCCGCCATCCACGCGGGACCTCGCCTACCCTGGGAAGGTTCGCGTGCGCCGTCCGGCTCGCGTGCGCCGTCCGGAAGGAACACTCGTGAGGGAACGCGCCTCGGGCGCCCGGGGGCCCTTCGGGGCCCTGCTGCGCCTCGTGGGCTTCCTCATCGTCGCGGTGACCGCCGGAGCCGTGGTCGCCACCATGGTCCTGCCCCTGGCGGCCGGAGCCGGCCTCATCACCCGCGGGGCCGTCGAGAGCTTCGAGAGCCTTCCCGACAAGCTCGATGCACCGGAGCTGCCCGAGCGCTCGGTCATCCTGGCCGCCGACGGATCCGTCCTCGCCACGATCTACTACCAGAACCGCATCGAGGTCCCCCTGAGCGCGGTGTCGCCCGTCATGCGCCAGGCGATCGTCGCCGTCGAGGACGCCCGATTCCTCGAGCATCCCGGCATCGACCTGCGCGGGACCATGCGGGCCATCGTGGCCAACTCCTCCAGCGAGGGGAGCCGCCAGGGCGGGTCCACGATCACCCAGCAGTACGTCAAGAACATCCTCATCGCCAGCGCGGCCACCGACGATGAGCTCGAGGCCGCCCGCGCCCGGACCCCCTCCCGCAAGCTGCGTGAGATCCGGTACGCCCTCGCCCTGGAACGGCGCTTCACCAAGGACGAGATCCTGGAGAAGTACCTCAACATCGTGTACTTCGGCGCTGGCGCCTACGGGATCGAGGCGGCCGCGCGCCGCTACTTCTCCAAGCCGGCGAGCGAGCTCTCCCTCGTCGAGAGCGCGACCCTGGCCGGCATCGTCCAGCAGCCGACCGCCTTCGACCCCACGCGCAACCCCGACCTGTCTGAGGAGCGCCGCAACCTCGTCCTCGACGAGATGGTGCAGGCCGGCTACATCACCACGACCCAGGCGGAGACGGCCAAGGACGTCGACATGGAGTCCACGCTCGACCCGTTCCTGCAGCCGAACGGATGCACGTCGTCGTACGCGCCCTACTTCTGCGACTACGTCATCCGCATGATCAAGGACGACCCCGCCTACGGCGAGACACAGGTCGAGCGTGAGGCGTTCCTGCGCCGCGGGGGGCTCACCATCAAGACGACGCTCAATCCCGACGTCCAGAGCGCCACGTTCGACGCCGTCACGAAGTACATCCCGGTCAAGGACGCGAGCCAGCGCGCCGCGGCGATCACGATGGTCGAGCCGGGCACCGGCAACGTCATCGCGATGGTCCAGAACCGCGACTGGGGGCTGAGCGGCAGGGGCAAGACGACGTACAACTACAACGTCGACCAGGAGTACGGCGGGACCATCGGCATGCAGGCCGGTTCCACGTTCAAGGTCTTCACCCTCGCGGCGGCCCTCGAATCGGGGTTCTCGCCGTTCGAGCGGATCGACTCGCCGAGCCCGAAGACGTTCGAGGAGTTCGTCAATTGCTCGACCGGCGAGGAGTTCCAGCCGGTCACCGTGAACAACTCCGGCTCGGCCGGGTACCTCGACATGTTCCAGGCGACGGCGTTCTCGACCAACACCTACTTCGTGACGCTGGCCGAGCGCTACGGCCTGTGCCGCCAGGCGGAGATCGCCGAGTCCATGGGCGTCAAGCTGGCGACGGGCGACCCCCTCCTGCGGGTGCCGACGTTCTCCCTGGGCACCATGGAGGTCTCGCCGCTGTCGATGGCCAATGCCTACGCGACCTTCGCCAACCACGGCACCTACTGCAAGCCGCGCGTGGTCCTGGAGATCACGGATCGCTACGGCAACAACGTCGACGTTCCCGATCCGAGGTGCCGCGAGGTGATCAGCCGCGAGGTCGCGGACACCGTGACCGCCGTGCTCACGAACGTCATCGACGGACCCTTCGACGGCCGCACCGGCTCGGCCATGTCGTTGAGCGACCGGCCCGCAGCGGGCAAGACCGGGAGCACGAACGACAACGCCGCCATCTGGTTCGCGGGATTCACGCCTCAGCTTGCGGCCGCGGTCTGGGTGGGCGACCCGCGAGGCGGGTTCAAGTACCCCATGACCGACGTCACCATCAACGGCACCTACTACTCCTATGTCACGGGCGGGCAGATCCCCGGCCCGATCTGGCGAGAGGCGATGACAGCGGCCCTCGCCAATCTCGTGCCCACTGCCTTCGACCTGCTCACGCCATTCGGCATCGGACCGGCCCGCGGCGTCGGCCCCTCGCCGGTCTACATCCCCCAGGGATCCTCGGACCGGCCGGAGGAGGACGACCGCGACGACAAGCCCTACGAGGAGAAGGACGAGAACGACAACGGCAACGGCGG
>JBJTJS010000279.1:0-4820 GCA_046096085.1 bacterium | reverse complement strand
GTCGGGGACGCGGGGGCGCTGATCGAGGCAGGGGAGGAGGACGTGCCGCCGGGGCTGGGCGCAGCGGAGTCAGCCGCACCCCCGCAGGCGGCCAGGGCCGCGGAGGCCAGGGCGACGACGACAGGGCCGAAGCGGTGAGTGCGCGCCATCGGTGCATCGTAGACGGCGTCCGGCGGGGAAAGTTCGGGTGAACAGGAGGTGAACTCCGCCTCCCCAGACTCCCCGCTCCCAGGCGACCAGAGACAATCGCGCCGGTGAACGGCAGGTGACATCCGCACCGCGATGACGCCGTGACGAGCCCGGTCGAGACACGAACGCGAGGGAGGACTGAGCCAGCCCGTGGACATGCTCCTGCTCGCCGTCATCCTCATCGTCATCCTGGCCCTGATCTTCGACTTCACCAACGGCTTCCACGACGCGGCCAATGCGGTCGCCACCGTGGTCGCGACGCGGGCCCTGCCGGCCAAGTGGGCTCCCCCCTTCTCCGCGTTCTTCAACTTTGTCGCGTACTTCGTGGTGGGCACAGCCGTGGCGAACACGGTGGCGAAGACCGTCAAACAGGACACCGTGGGGCTCGCCGTCATCTTCGCGGCCCTGTTCGCCGCCATCGCGTGGAACTACATCACCTGGAATGTCGGCATGCCCTCGTCGTCGAGCCACGCGATCATCGGTGGACTCGTCGGAGCGGGCATCGCGGCCGGCGGCATCGCGGCGATCGACTGGGGCAGCGCCGGCAAGGCGGCCCTCGGCATCATCGCCTCCCCCGTGGTCGCCCTTAGCGTGGCCTTCATCGCCGTCTATCTGGTGTACCTCGTGCAGCGGATCACCAAGTGGCATGACAATCACCCGGTCTTCAAGGGCGCGCAGGTTGTTTCGGCCGCCGCGCTCTCCTTCGGCCACGGGGCCAATGACGCCCAGAAGACCATGGGGGTCATCGCCGCACTGCTCCTCGGCGCTGGGTACACGACGATGGACGAGGCCGGCAAGAATGTCGTCGTCCCACAGTGGGTCGCCCTCGCCGCCTACTCCGCGATCGCCCTGGGCACCCTGTGGGGCGGCTGGAAGATCATCCAGACCATGGGCCTGCGCATCACGACCCTGTACGCCAACACCGGCGTCGCGGCGAACATCGGCGCCTGCACCGCGATCTTCGGAGCGACGTCGGTGGGGATGCCGATCTCGACGACCCATGCGGCCGCGTCGTCCGTCGTGGGCGCGGGCATCGGCTCCGGCAAGGGCGCGAACTGGAAGGTCGTGGGGGAGATGGTCCTCGCGTGGGCCGTCACGATCCCCGTCTCCGCGGCGATGGCCTTCGGGATGTACTACCTGACGCGGCTGCCTACGGTGCTGGCCTGGATCGCGGTGGGCGGCACCGTGCTCGCCTTCGCCGCCTGGGCGATCTGGGCGATGCTCCACACCATCCACGCTTCGGACGTGGCGGAGGAGGTCCTCCCCGAGTCCGAGCTGGACGACGGCCCCGAGCCGATGCACCCGCACCTCAAGGGCCGGGGGCCCGTCGACTAGGGGCCCTAGACCCCGGCCCTGTCGTACCGATCCTCGGCGGGGGCCTGCATCGCCCGGAATACGAGGGTGTCCGGGAGCACGTCGACCTGCTCCACCGTGGCCCGCAGGGCCTGGCGCATCCGTGACCACAACATGTCCCGACGGTACGTCGCCCCCAGGCCAGTGTCAAGTTTCCTCGACACCACCGAGGCGGCGTGTCGACTGTGACCGACACCACGTGCTCCTCGACGTCGCCCCCGGTCGACATGTCAGCTCCCCGGATGCCAGGGCCCCTTCTCGCAGTGCAGCGCCTTGCCGAGGGAGCGGGCCTTCCCCCACACCTCCTTGGGCGGGTTCCCCGAGCGGGCGGACGCGGTCCGGACCGCCACGATGACCTCGGCGGCGGGGGCCGAGTCGAGGAAAGACTTCAGGCCCGCGTCGGCCCCCGGCGGGACAGCCCCCGACGCCAGGGCCTCGAGCAGCAGGGGCACCGTGAGGCGAGCCTTGCCGCGGCCGCCGTGCTGCGTCACGGCGGCCTCCAGGATCGCGTCGTCCGCGGGGCGCTCGACCCCGGCGGGCAGGTTCAGCGTGATGCCGAGGGCGGCCATGAGGGCGAACAGCTTCCCCGCGCCCACCTCCACCTCCTCGCGCCCGCTCTCGAGGTAGTTCAAGGTGGCCCGGGACACCCCGCCCATGCGGGCGAGGTCCTTCTGGCTGAGGCCCGACGCCTTGCGGTAGGCCCGGATGAGCCGACCCGCGTCGGCCACGCTGAGGGGAGCCCCAGGATCGGGGGCCCCGGGCGGGGAGGTCACCACCGCAGGCTAGGGCGTCGCCGGGCTCGCGCGCACCCCGGTCGGCCATGCCCGATCGGCAAGGCCCTCACTCCAGCGGCTCCACGGGATCGCCCACGCGGATGGTGCCGGGGACCCGGCACCGCGCGTACACCCCGAAGTTGAAGCCCGGCCCGAAGACGGAGTCCTGCCGCCCGCGGTAGTCGCCGATGAACTGCAGCGTGCGCAGGTCCACCGCCCCCGAGTCGGGGTTGCGCGTCGTCCCCGCGCACCGCTGCACCGGGCCCCCCACCTCGAGGACCGCCTCCCCGACGCGCAGCCCGTGACCCTGCCAGGTGTCCTCGATATGCGGCACGTCGCTGCTGAACTCGATGAGCATGCGGAAGCGACGGGCATCCACCGCCTCGCCAGCCTGCGCGCCCAAGGCCTCCGTCGACGCGCTACCCAGCAGGCTCAGCGGCTCGACGTCGTGCCCGCGGAGGGCATCCGAGCCCATGACGAGCCGCAGCCCGCGCCCCGCGCGCTCGCTGAGCACGCGGTCCCAGGGCCCGGGGACGAAGCGTCCCGGGGCGAGGCGGAAGGCGAAGAAGTCCGCGCTCACCTCCTCCGCCGGGATCGCCGCCCCCTCCGCGACGACCTCCCCATCGGCGGAGAACGTCAGCCAGCGATGCGCCTCGTCGTCCGTCGCGGTCACCCCGACGAGCGCTCCCGTCTTGGCGATCGACACCAGCGAGGGCCTCTCGTCGGCGAGGAAGAACAGGCGGTCACCGCGGGCACCGGTCTCGTCGACGTCGATGGCCTCCGGGTGGTGCAGCGCCAGGCCTTTCACGGGCGTCGTCGACAGCCGGGTGACGTGCACCGGATCAGGCTACGGCCCGATCACGATCGTGTTGGACCGGATGCCGCCGATCTCGACGTACACCTCGTACGGCGCGTTCGGCTCCAACTCGCCCTGCCGGTAGCGGAATCGTCCCTCGGTCTCGTCGCCGTAGGAGAGCGGGAAGGGCTCCCGGGGCTCGAAGGCACCGACGGTGCCGGCCTGCCTCACGAAGGGCGAGACCAGGGTGCCGAGCGGAACGCCCGTCGTGCGGCCCACGGCCACGATCTTGGTCGGCTCGGTGCGCACCCCCTCCACGAGCACCAGGGTGATGTCGGCCTTGACCATGAGCGAGTGGGCGCCGCCGGCGGAGACGGCCACGATCCCTGTCAGCGCCTCGGTGGGAACCTCGAGCAGGCCGATCGCGCCGTTGCCCCACGAGAGCACCCGACCGTCCTTGATCGCCAGGGAATGTCCGAGCCCCGCCGCGATGGCGGTGACCCCCGACTCGGCCTCGGGCGGGACCGTGGCCTGCCCGGAGTCGTTGAGTCCCCACGCGAGGACGCGGCCGTCCTTGAGCGCCAGCGAATGCCCGAGCCCCGCCGAGATCGCGGTCACGCCCGACCGCGCCTCCTCGGGGACGGTCGCCTGCCCCGCGCCGTTGGCGCCCCAGGCCAGCACCTCGCCCTCCTTCAGCGCCAGCGAGTGCGCGTACCCGGCGGACACGGCGGTCACGCCGCTCACCGCCTCGGGGGGCACGGTCGCCTGTCCGTCGACGTTCCATTCCCACGCGAGGACCCGGCCGCCCTTGAGCGCCAGCGAGTGACCGAGTCCGGCCGAGATCGCGGTGATGCCGGCGCCGGCCTCGGGAGGGACGGTGGCCTGCCCGAAGTCGTCCGCGCCCCAGGCGAGCACGCTGCCCTCCTTGAGCGCCAGCGAGTGCGCGTACCCGGCGGACACGGAGGTGACCCCCGACGAGGCATCCTCGGGCACGGTCATCTGCCCGAACGCGCCATTGCCCCAGCCGATCACCGCGCCGGACACCGGCGACACCGTCTCCGACGCGGGCACCGGCGCGAGCACGATCGCCGCGGCGGCCGCGCACGCCGCGATCGTCGAGGTAGCCCGCATCGCGCCTCCCCCTCGGGACCTGGACCGCGCCTCCGGCTCACGCCATGGCACACCGGACGCGCCCATGGGGCAGGATCGGGCGGTGACCCCGCCAGCGACGCCACGCCGTAGCGGCGTCGTACTCCTCGCCCTGGTGCTCGTGGCGGTCAACCTGCGCGCGGCGCTCACCAGCGTGCCCTCCGTGGTCCTCGACATCCAGCGCTCCACCGGCTGGGGCGACATCGCCCTGGGCCTCCTCACCACCCTGCCGGTCGTCGCCATGGGCCTCTTCGCCCTCGCCGTCCCGTCGATCGCAGCCCGCGTCGGCCGCTCGCGCGCCGTCTGGGGCGCTCTCGCCCTGCTCACCCTCGCGCTCGTCGTTCGACTCGCCGGGACCGTCCCCGGCGTGCTCCACGTGTCCGTCATCGCCGCCGGCATCGGCATCGCGCTCATCTCCGGCCTGGTGCCGGGGATCGTCCGCGAGCAGCTGCCCGGCGCCATCGGCAGCGCCACCGGCGCGTGGACCGCCGCCATGTTCCTCGGCGCCGGCGCGGCCGCCGCGCTCACCGTCCCGATCGCCGTCCTCACCGGCTCCTGGC
>JBJTJS010000278.1:0-3477 GCA_046096085.1 bacterium | reverse complement strand
CCGCCGTAATCCGCGAGCAGGTTCAGCGGCGGCGTCGGCGGCTGACCCGCGCGACCGATGTGCGCGAGGGCGCCCGCGAGGGCGATGTAGTCCAGGTCGTGGCCGGCCGTGCGCGCCCACGGGCCGTCCTGGCCCCAGCCGGTCATGCGGCCGAAAACGAGGGCGGGGTTGCGCGCGAGGCAGGCGTCGGGCCCGAGGCCCAGGCGCTCCATCACCCCGGGACGGAAGCCCTCGACGAGCAGGTCGGCCGATCCCATGAGGTCGAGCACGAGGTCGCGACCGAACGCATCGCGTACGTCGACGACGACGGCGTCGCGCCCCCGCCGGGTGACATCGCGCGTGGGGTCGCCGAGGCCGCGGCCGGGGCGCGGCGACTCGATGCGCAGGCCGCGGGCCCCGAGGTCGGCGAGCACCATCGCCGCGAACGGCGCCGGGCCGATGCCCGCCATCTCGACGAACCTCAGGCCGGCGAGCGGACCCGCGCCTTCCGCGCCGACGGTGGTCACGTCGTCTCTAGGCCGAGGTGCCGGCGTCGGTCAGGCTGCCCGTCCGGCGACGCTTCGACGACGGACGCAGCCGGTCGGCGCTGGGCACGCTGGCGAGGGCGTCGCCGAAGATGGCCTGGGCATCGTCGGCGACGCTGTGGAGGATGAAGGACGGATCGAGGGTGTCGCCGGACACCCCCCACGCCTTGACCTCGCGCAGGACCGCCTCCCGCGCGCGTGCGACCTCCTCGGTGACGACGCGGCGGCGTGCCCACGCGAGCTCGCGCTCGCGCAGCCGCGACTCGATCGCCTCCATCTGCTCGGGCGTCGCGGGCAGCCGGAAGGCATCGCGCACGAACTCGGGGATGTCCGCGCGGTAGTCGTGGCCGCGGCGCGTGAAGTCGCCGGGGACGACCTCCATCGCGTTCACCAGGTCGATCCCGGTGAGCACGAACGTCGTCGCAGGCCGCCATGCGGTGGACCGCGGCACGCCGGCAGGCCGGGTCTCCGTATCGCCGAGCCAGGCGGGTTGCCGCACCAGCAGCGACGGGCCGAACTTGGGGATCGGGTCGTCGTGGTGCGTCAGGAGGACGTGCCGCACCCGCTCGCGCGCCTCGTCGTCAAGGGCGGCGTAGTCCGCATGGGAGTCCACCTCCGCCATCGCACCCTCGGGGTCGACCTTCGCCGGGTCGAGGAGCCACGAGCGGCGGAACGCCGAACCCGCGGGGGTGCCCAGCAGGAGCGAGCCTGACACGAAGTCGCGGTCGAGCGCGCTCACGCCGCGGTGGCGGTACATGTCGAGGATGGTGAGCGCCCCGAGGCTCTCGCCGAACAGCACGAAGCGCGGACGCCGCTCCTCGGGCATGCCGCGCAGGTAGCCGGTGATCGCGTGCATGACGGCGCGGTTCTGCTCGATCCCCAGGTCGGCGCGGTCCAGTGACAGGAAGGACGGGCGCAGCGAGTACTGCAGCGTCACGATGGCGCAGTCGCCGCGCGTGAGGAACTCCAGCGTCTCCGCCATCACGTAGTTGATGTAGCCGGACCCGGTCGGGGATGCGAGGCACAGCACGGAGCGATCGAAGGCCCCGGTGCGCTCGAGCTCGTCCATCGCCAGGTCGATGCGGTCCTCCAGCTCCGGTGCCGTGGCGAGGCCGACGAAGATGCGGACGGGATCGGCCACCGCGGGCTCCCCCATGACCTCCTCGATCTCCCGGCGCGTGAGCGCCATGTTGCTGAAGCGCCGCCCCTCGCGCGACAGCGACTCGAAGCTCACGACACTCCCCGGCCCGCCGGACACGAACGGCGAGGTCGGCGGAGAGTCGTACGCCGGCTCGACGGCCGCGCCGCCCTGCTCGACATGCCGGACGGCGTACTCGTAAGCACCGAGCAGGGCCCCCCCGAGCAGCCCGAGCGAGACGAGGTTGCCGATGGGAGACGCGAGGGGCTCCAGGCTCGGGGCCGTACGGCGCACGATCGCCTCGACGCCGTTGGCGACGAAGTGCTGCCCCGCCTGGAGCCCGATCACGCCGGCGCCGACCCCGAACGCCAGGGCGACCGAGCGCCCGGGCGACACGCTGTCGATGGTGGAGTCCCCCGCCTGCCTCGCCCGGCTGCGCGCACGGTGGATGCCCCACGCCGCCGCGACGACGCCGGCGGTGAACGTCACGGGCAGCCGCTTGATCCACCCGGACTGCGGGCGGGCCAGCGAGATCAGGGAACTCGACCCTGTGACCATCGCGAGTCCCGTGGTGACGACGGCGACGCGGCCGGTGCGATCGGCGACCGTGCGGACGAGTCCGCGCCGGAAGGACTCGTCCTCCCGCGGGGGGAGGGCGTAGGCGATTCCGATGCAGGTCACCGCCGCGGACGCATTGCCGAGCACGTTGAGGGCGATGCGCGCCGTGGCCGACGATGCATCGGTGCGGTCGTGGGTGACGAGCCGTCCGATCGAGAAGAGCGTGCTCTGCGCCGCGGTCACCAGTCCGAGCGTGGTCGCGGAGATGACACCGGTCGCGAGCGCCTGCTGCACGGTGCCGCGGGGCTGCAGGCCGGGCTCGAACGACGGCCCGACGACGGCGGCCGCGGCGAAGAGCCCGGCGCGCTCGGCCAGGGTCCGGTCGGGGCCGAGCAAGCCGATGGCGCGATCGAGGGCGCGGGGGATGGCCATGGCGTCATCCTGCCAGGAGTCTCCGCGCGAGAGCCCCGTGAAGGACAGGGACTAGCGGATGATGGCGAGGACCTGGGTGTTGCGGACCGCGAGACGCCCATCCGGCGTCCACAGCGTGCGCGTCTCGGCGGCGTACCCCTCATCGAGCGCGACGAGGTGGCCGTGGTGCAGCAGTGGCTCCCCCGGATCGACCGTTGCGGGATCGACGTGCAGGGTCGCGGTGAACGTCAGGGTGGCCATCGGCCGCATCTCCTTCACCGCCACCAGCGCGGCGGGCCACAGCGCGTCGACGAGGCCGATGAGGCGGGCGGCGTCGGGCACTGTGTCGTCGGGGAACCTCACCCAGCTCACGACGTCGTCGGTGATCCCCTGGTAGGGCCAGCCCGACACGGGGCGGAACTCCAGGTACCGCGTGAACTCCGGGGCCATCGGCGCCCCCAGCGCGACCTCGGGGACGTCCCGCCACGGCGGCGCATCCGGCATCGCCATCCCCGGATCGCGGTACTCCGCGAGGTCCGCCGCGCGGGCCCTGCCCAGGACCACGGTGCACCCCGCGAGCACCTGCGGGGCACCGCTGCCATCGCCCATGACGTCTCCCGGGACGCCGTCATCGCGAACGTCGATGCGGTACGTCGCGGTCCCCGAGCCCAGCCGCAGCGCCTCGACCGCGACCGGCCAGTCGCCGACGGGAACGGGCGCGAGCATGTGCGCGGAGACCTCGCGCACTCCCAGGGCCGCATCCCCGGCCCGCTCCGCATGCCGGCCCAGCGCGGCGCGCACCGCGGGGCCCACGAAGAGGCCTCCCCCGGCCCCGCGGCCCTGCAG
>JBJTJS010000277.1:0-14787 GCA_046096085.1 bacterium | reverse complement strand
CCGGCCGAGCTCGGCGAACTCCTGGGGGCTGAGGATGTCGACCAGGCGACGCCGCACGCTCTCGACGTGCAGGGGTGCGACGTCCACCACCATGTCCCAGCCCGCCGCGGTGAGAACGGCGAAGGAGCCGCGGCGATCGTCGGAGCATGGGTGACGCGACACCATGCCCGCACCCTCGAGCCGGTCCACATGATGCGACAGGCGGCTGCGCGAGGAGAGAGTGGCGGTCGCCAGGTCGCTCATCCTCATGCGGCGATCGGGTGCCTCCGAGAGGTACATGAGGATCTCGTAGTCCGCCAGGCTCATCCCCGCCTCATCGACGAGGTCGCGGCTCAGGCGGTCGGGGAGAAGCGTGGACGCCGCGATCCAGGCCCGCCACGACTCCTGCTCGGCAGCGGACAGCCAGCGCGTCATCCGGAGGCACCGCCGTTCGCCGCCTGGGTCATGGACCAGATGCGCACGCCGCCGAGGATTCCCGCGGTGTTGGGGATGATGACACCGAGCGGAGCCACGTCGGCGGGCTGGAGTCGCGCGGCATTGCCGCCGCCGACGTAGACCCGGTCGTAGAACAGCATGCGGTGGTACATCCCCAGGGCCTCGCGGACCAGCGGCCGCCAGTGCTTGGTGCCGAGCTTGCGCCGCGAGGCCTCGCCGAGCAGGGCGTCCGTCGTCCTGCCCTTCTTGAAGGGCCCGTGGGAGAGTTCGAAGTGGGGGAGCAGCTGACCCGACTCGAACAGGGCGGTGCCCACCCCGGTCCCCAGGGTCATGACGAACTCGACGCCCTCGCCCTCGACCACGGCGGCACCTTGCATGTCGGCGTCGTTGACCACGGTCACCGGCAGTTGGAAGGCGTGCGCGAGGGTGGACGCGAGCGGGTAGCGCAACCAGGCCGCGGCGAGGTCGGCGTCGCGGGGGCCGCCGTAGACCCGGCGTGAGAGCGAGGGGACCTCGATGACGACGCCTGCGCGGACCAGGCCGGGGAAGCCGACGGAGACACGCAGGTAGCCGCTGAGTGGGGTGACGAGTTGCCCGAGTTCGGCGACGAGACGCTCCGGGGGGCATGGGTACGGCGTGGGTCGCTTGACCCGCGGGCTCACCATGACGCCCGCGGCATTCACCACGCCGGCCTTGAGCCCCGTCCCGCCGATGTCGATGCACAGGGTGAGGACGTCGTGGGGCCAGGTGACCGGGACCGTCGACGACGGGGCGAGCGATCCTCCCTGATCGGCCATGCCGGGCCCCTTTCGTAGGAGGGAGATCGCTGTCGGTCGACGCAGCGCGCGCGTCAGGGCAGGGTGAGGATCTCGCTGCCCGTCGTCGTGACGACGATCGTGTGCTCGAACTGGGCGGAGAGCTTGCGGTCCTTGGTGACCACGGTCCAGCCGTCGGGCCACATGTCGTAGTCGTGGGTCCCGAGCGTGAGCATCGGTTCGATCGTGAACGTCATCCCGACCTCGAGCACGGTGTCGAACCTGGGATCGTCGTAGTGAGGTACGACGAGCCCGCTGTGGAAGGCGGTCCCGATGCCGTGGCCGGTGAAGTCGCGCACGACGCCGTAGTCGAAGCGTCGGGCGTAGCTCTCGATCACCCGGCCGATGGCATTGAGGGGACGGCCCGGTGCGACGGCGGCGATCCCGCGCATCGTGGCCTCGCGCGTCCTCTCGACGAGGAGCGCTGCCTCCTCGGAGACGTCGCCGACAGGGAAGGTCGCGTTGGTGTCCCCGTGGACCCCGCCGAGGTAGGCCGTGATGTCGACGTTGCAGATGTCCCCCTCCTCGAGGACCGTCGAGTCCGGGATCCCGTGGCAGATGACCTCGTTGAGAGACGTGCACAGGGACTTGGGGAAGCCCCGGTAGCCGAGGGTGGAGGGGTAGGCACCGTGGTCGAGCAGGAACTCGTGGCCGATGCGGTCGAGATCCTCCGTCGTGACCCCCGGGGCGATGGCCCGACCCACTTCCGCGAGGGCCCGGGCCGCCACGGTCCCCGCCACCCGCATGCGCTCGATGGTCTCGGGGTCCTGGACGTCTGGGCCGGAGTACCGCTGGGGAGCGGGCCGGCCGACGTACTCGGGCCGGGCTATCCCGGGAGGCACCGGGCGCAGAGGGGAGACGTCGCCGGGGGTGAGCGGGGCGCGCGTGACGCTCATGCGGGAAGTCTAGGTGCACACGGCACAATGGTCCCCCGGGCCGTTGGCTCGAAGGGACACAGGGCCGTCGGCCCGCATCGACACACAGGGCCGTTGGCCCGCATCGACAAGGGGAGCGCGCGGTGGACTTGGGACTCGAGGGCGACAACCTGTGGTGGTACAACCTGCGCACGCAGAAGGTGGAGCAAGGCCCGGGGGATCCGAACTCCGAGCGCATGGGCCCGTACGCGACGCAGGCGGAGGCGGAGACGGCCCTGGATAGGGCGCGTGAGCGCAGCCGGGTCTGGGACGCTCAGGACGACGACTGACCGGCGACGACACGCGGCCGGGCAGGCGCCGCGGGGAAGGGCGCCGCGCGAAAGTCGCCGCAGGGAAGATGCGCCGCACACATCAGACGAAGGCCCGCACCTTCCGGTGCGGGCCCTCGTCTGTGCGTTGACAGAATCAGCGCTTGCGAGCCGGAGCGCGCTTGGCGGTGGTGCGCTTGCGGGCGGGAGCCCGCTTCGCCACCGCCTTGCGAGCCGGAGCGCGCTTGGCGGTGGCGCGCTTGCGCGCCGGGGCCTTCTTTGCGGCTGCCTTGCGCGCGGGAGCCTTCTTTGCGGCTGCCTTGCGGGCGGGAGCCTTCTTTGCCGCTGCCTTGCGCGCGGGAGCCTTCCTGGCTGTGCGCTTGGCAGGGGCCTTCTTGGCTGCGCGCTTGGCGGGGGCCTTCTTGGCCGGTGCCTTGCGCGCGGTGGTCTTCTTCGCGACCGCCACGGTGCCTCCTGTTGGTCGTTCCCTGCCCTGTGGCAGGGCTGTACGGAGACAACTCTGGCAGATGAAGCACGCATTTCGCGACATCCGCGCATTTCGACGCCTCCGTGTGTCGCACACCACATTCGTCACACAAGCGTGCTACGCCGGTCTCCCGTGACGCATGTGACGACCGTGCATCCTGTCGGTCGGGGTCATGCGGTGCCCGTGTCGGCCTCGCGATCCTCCGCGTGATCGGCCTCGCGATCTCCCGCGCGATCGGCCTCGCGATCCTCCGCGCGATCGGCCTCGCCCCGCTCCTGCTCCCGGCGCCCACGCGCGACATCCGCGTCTCGTCCCGCGTCGTACCTCCACATCGCGGGGAACGCCATGCAGGCCAACCCCACGGCGGCAACGCAGGCGATCCCGCCGGTGACGAGAGAGGCCCTGAGGCCCAGGAACTGCGCTGCGGTGGTGCTGCGCACCTGGCCGAGCAGCGGTCCGATCGAGTAGCTGAGCAACTCCATTCCTGCCATGCGTCCGCGCACGTCATCCGGGATGGACTGGTTCCACATGAGCTGCCGGAAGTGGCCGCTCATCATGTCGAAAAAGCCCGCGATCGCCAGCATCCCCAGCACCCACCAGATCGAGGGCGCGAACCCGGCCAGGGCGATGGCGGAGCCCCAGCAGGCGGCGGCGAGCGCGATAGCCCTGCCGTGGTGGCGTATCCGGGGTGTCCACCCGCTCGTGAGCCCGAAGAGGGCGCCCCCGACGAAGCCGGCCGAGTACAGCAGCCCGAGTGCCCACGGCGCGCCGTACTCCTCGGCGATGAAGGGGAAGAGGGCGAAGGGGAACGCGAATGTCATCGCCGCGAGGTCGACGGCGTACGTCCCCATGATGTCCTTGCGGCTCCACGCGTACCTCATCCCCGATGCGATGTGGCGCAGGCTTTGCTCCGCCGCATCGGACGCCACCGCGGGGATCGGACTCAGGCGCCAGAGGATCGCGATGCTGGCCACGAAGCTCAGGGCGTCGAGGCCGTACGCCGCTGCCGGACCGGCGGCCGCCAGCACCAGGCCGCCGACAGCCGGGCCCGCGATGGCGGACAGATTGCCGCGCAGCGAGTTCAGGGCACCCGCCGCGGACAGCTCGTCGCTGCTGACGACCCGGGGAAGGATCGCGTCGAGGGAGGGGCGCTGCAGGCCGTCGACCGCGGCGAAGAGCATCGCGACGACGTAGAGGGCGGGCAGCGATGGCTCGGGCAGCAGCGCGTTCACGCACAGGGTGGCGGAGAGGAGGAAGGCCGCCGCCTCCCCGGCGAGGACCACCCGGCGCTTGTCCAGACGATCCGCCAGCGAGCCCCCGTAGAGACCGAAGAGCACCAGGGGGAGCAGCTCGGCGAGGCCGATGAGGCCCACCGCCACGTAGGAGCCGGTGATCTGCGCCACCTGGAAGGGGACGGCGACGTACGTCACCATCGAGCCCAGCGAGGTGATGAGCCCGCCGGTGAAGAGCACCCTGAACTGTGGGTTCGACCTCAGGGGCGAAAGGTCGATCGCGAGTCCGGGCCGCACCACCCGAGTGTGCCGCACCGGCGCCGCTCGTCCCGCCACCCCGCACGCACGCCCGCGCCGGGACTGCGAGGATGCCGCTATGACTTCCCTCCCGGAGGATGGCGCTCCTGACGTCAGCGGTCTCACGGTCGGCTTCCTCGGCGGCACCGGCGAGCAGGGCCGCGGGCTCGCCCGCCGGTTCGCGATGGCCGGCAGTGCCGTGATCATCGGCTCGCGTGACGAGGAGCGTGCCGCCACGGCGGCGCAGGAGCTGTCCGAGGGCGTTGCGGGATCGAGGGTGCGGGGCATGACGAATGCCGACTGCGCGCGTGAAGCGGATGTGCTCATCGTCGCCGTGCCGTGGGACGGTCACGCTGTCCTCCTCGAAGGCCTTCGCGACGAGCTGCGCGGCAAGATCGTGGTGGACTGCGTCAACCCGCTCGGCTTCGACAAGCAGGGCGCCTACGCGCTCGACGTCCCCGAGGGCTCGGCGGCGCAGCAGGCGGCGGGGCTGCTCCCGGACTCCCGGGTCGTGGCGGCGTTCCACCACGTGTCAGCGGTCCTCCTGCTCGACGAGGGCGTCGACTCCCTCGATACCGACGTGCTGGTGCTCGGCGACGACCGGGAGGCCACCGATGCCGTGCAGGCGCTGGTGGGCCTGCTTCCCGGCATGCGGGGGGTGTACGCCGGGCGCCTGCGCAACGCGGGTCAGGTGGAGGGCCTCACGGCCAATCTCATCTCGGTCAACCGGCGCTACAAGGCCCACGCCGGCATTCGCGTCACCGATATCTGAGTCCCGCTCTCTCGGTTCCGGCCACCACGGCCAGGTCCGGCGCCGGTCCGACGAGGACCGCCGTGCGACCACGGGGCGTCCGACTACGAGTACGCGTGCTCCGGTGCGGGATAGGCACCGGACCTCACCTCGGTGTCCCATTCCTGCACGGCGCGGGTCAGCTCGGAGCGCAGGTCGGCGTACTGCTTGACGAAGCGCGGCCGGGGACCGTCGGTGAGTCCCGCCAGGTCCTGCCAGACCAGCACCTGGGCGTCCGTCGCCGCACCGGCCCCGATGCCGATGGTGGGGATCGTGAGGATCTCGGACACGTGCGCGGCGAGCTCCGCGGGCACGACCTCGAGGACGACGGCGCATGCCCCGGCGGCCTCGAGAGCCTTGGCGTCGCGGAGCAGCAGGTCGCCCGCCTCGCCACGCCCCTGGACGCGGTAGCCCCCGAGGGCGTTGACCGACTGCGGCGTGAGCCCGAGGTGGCCCACGACGGGGATGCCCGCGGAGACGAGAGCCTCCACCTGGGGAAGCACCCGCTGGCCGCCCTCCAACTTCACCGCATGCGCGCCCCCCTGTTGGAGGAAGCGCACGGCGGAGTCCAGCGCGCGCGCCGCGGATGCCTGGTAGGAACCGAAGGGCATGTCGGCGACGACCATCGCGCGAGTCGAGCCCCGGACGTCGGCGGCCACGAGCGGGACGAGGTCGTCGACGGTCACCGGCAGGGTGGAGTCGAAGCCGTAGACGACCTGGGCCGCGGAGTCGCCGACGAGGAGCACGGGGATCCCGGCCTCGTCGAAGATGCGCGCGGTGGTCGCGTCGTAGGCGGTGAGCATCGACCAGCGCTTGCCCCGGAGGGTCATCTGCTGCAGGTCATGAACGGTGATGCGTCGGACAGGGGACGCGTGAGACATGGCGGATCTCCCATCTCGAGGCTCCCGTGCGGAGTCCCCGGACTCCCCCATCGTGGCATATCCCATCGCGCGGTGCGCGGCGGCCACGCGGAGCCGTTGCGGTGGGTCGGGGGGAAGCGCGGCAGGGAGTACGGTGGGCGGGCCCCCGGAGCCTCCGGGGCCGCATCGGAGGATCGCATGGCGACTGTCCCGTGGACCGCGACGAGCGAAGGCCACCCCAGGCGCTGGGCCATCCTCGCGGTGCTCGTGGTCAGCCTGCTCATCGTGGTGCTGGACAACACGGTCCTCAACATCGCGCTTCCGACGATCCAGGCGGACCTCGACGCGACGCCGGGCCAGCTGGTGTGGGCCGTGGACAGTTACATCCTCGTCTTCGCGTCGCTCCTCTTCACCTGGGGCGTCCTCGGCGATCGCTACGGCCGCAAGCGCATCCTCACCATCGGGCTCGTCGTCTTCATGCTCGGCTCGGCCGCCTGCGCCTTCGCCTCGACGCCCGAGATGCTCATCGGCTTCCGGGCCCTCATGGGCGTGGGAGGTGCCGCGGTGGCCCTCGGTCCGGTCCTGGGCGGGCTCCTGCTCGAGCACCCGGAGTGGTCGAGCTGGCTCACCGGCAACGACTGGGGGGCCGTCTTCCTCATCAACGTCCCGATCGTCATCGCGGGTCTCATCGGGGTCTGGGCCGTGGTGCCCGAGACACGCAACCCCCACCCGCAGCGGCTGGACATCATCGGGCTGCTGCTGTCGATCGTGGGGCTGACCCTGCTCATCTACGGCATCATCAACGCCTCGCAGACCCTGTCCTGGGTCGCCGGGTCCGTGCTCGGCCCGATGGCCGCGGGCATCGCCGTCATCGCCCTGTTCCTCTGGCTGGAGTCGAGGAGCGACCACAAGAGCTTCGACGTCTCACTCTTTCGCAATCGCGGCTACGCGGTGAGCCTGACCGCGGTCACCCTTGCGTTCTTCGCGCTGTCGGGCATCACCTTCACGCTGCCGTTCTACTTCCAGATCCTGCGCGACTACTCCACCCTGCAGGCGGGGCTCTGCTTCCTGCCCTTCGCGATCGGCCAGATCCTCTCTGCTCCCAGGAGCGCAAAGTTCGTGGTCCGCTTCGGGTACCGGGCGGTGATGACGACCGGCCTGGTCTTCGTGGCGATCTCGATGGCCTCGCTGGTCCTCGTGACGCTGAGCACCCCGCTGTGGATCATCCTCGTCGCCTTCTTCTTCTTCGGGTTCGGGATGGGCTGCGTCATCGCCCCGGCATCGACGGTCATGCAGAACGTCCTCCCCCTGGAGAGGGCCGGCGCGGGGTCGGCGGTCCAGAACACCGTGCGGCAGGTCGGCGGCGCCCTGGGCGTGGCGATCATCGGCACGGTCCTGGCCACCCAGTACGCGACACGGGTGGCGCCCTCGCTCACGTCCCTGCCACCGCAGGTCCCCGAGGAGGCGCGGACGGCGGCGTCGGAGTCGATCGTGGCCACGGATGCGGTGCTGTCGACGATGCAGGCCAATGGCGCCCCCGCGGACCTGGTGTCGACGATCCGCCAGGGGGCATTCGACGCCTTCATCACGGCGTCGCACGTGACCTACCTGATCTCGGTGACCCTCGTCATCGTCGCCGCGCTCGTGGTCGGATTCCTGCTCCCCAAGATCACCCCGCCCCAGAAGGGGCACCCGGTGCCGATGGACAGTCCCGTCGACGACCGCGTCGCCGTGGAGGAGGCGGCGTACGAGCAGCAGTACGCCGAGGAGGTCGGCGCGGACGAGCGGCCGTCGGGCGTCAGTCCCCGCGCTCCCGCCAGCGATTCGTGACCGGGAGGCGCCGGTCGCGGCCGAACGCGCGCCGCGAGATCTTGGTGCCCGGTGGGTACTGCCGCCGCTTGTACTCAGCGGCGTCGGTGAGCCGGAGGACCTCCTCCACGAGCGTGCTGTCGTAGCCCTCGCGCGCCAGGTCGCGCGCTCCGCGATCGTGCTCGACGTAGTCGTCGAGGATGTCGTCGAGCACGTCGTACGGCGGCAGGGAGTCCTGATCGAGCTGCCCGGGGCGCAGTTCGGCGCTCGGCGGCTTCTCGATGCTCCGGGGCGGAATCGGAGGGGACTCTCCCGTCTCCTCGGCCCGGGCGTTGCGCCAGCGGGCCAGCCGCCACACCAGGGTCTTCGGCACGTCCTTGATCGGGGCGAAGCCGCCGACCGCGTCGCCGTAGATCGTGGAGTAGCCCACGGAGATCTCGCTCTTGTTTCCCGTCGCGAGCACGAGGTGGCCCTCGGCGTTGGACAGCGCCATGAGCGTCACGCCGCGCACGCGCGCCTGGAGGTTCTCCTCGGCCAGGCCCGACAGCCGCAGGGTGGACTGGAACGCGTCCACCATGGGTGCGATCTCGACCGTCCGGAAGGCGAGGCCGGTGCGCTCGGCGAGCTCCGCGGCATCCTCGCGCGAGTGCGCGGAGGAGTAGGCGCTCGGCAGCGAGACGCCGTGCACGCGCTCGGGTCCCAGGGCGTCGCAGGCGATCGCGGCCACGAGCGCCGAGTCGATGCCTCCGGACAGGCCCAGGATCACGCTGCGGAAGCCGTTCTTGTCGACGTAGTCGCGCAGGCCCAGCACGAGGGCGCCGTACACCTCGGCATCGTCGGGGAGCGGCGCGGCCAGGCTCGGTTCGAGGGGGTCGCGGGCCGCCGCGCCCGCCGGCGTCAGGGCGACGACGTCCGTGCGGTCACCCGGGGGCAGGTCGAGGTCGACCACGAGGAGTTCCTCGTCATACTGCCGGGCGCGCGCGAGGAGGGAGCCGTCGGCGTCGACGACAAGGGAGTCGCCGTCGAACACGAGCTCGTCCTGTCCGCCCACCATGTTGACGTACGCGAGGGCGCAGGCCGCCTCCCGCGCCCGCCGCCGGCACAGTTCGAGGCGGACGTCGTCCTTGTCGCGCTCGTACGGCGAGCCGTTGATCACCAGGAGAAGGCCGGCGCCCCTGGCGAGGGCCACAGGGCCGCCCTCCTGCCACAGGTCCTCGCAGATGGCCAGCGCGACGTCGACGCCGGCCACGCGGATCACCGTGGGCGAGTCCCCCGGGACGAAGTAGCGGTACTCGTCGAACACCCCGTAGTTGGGCAGGTGGTGCTTGGCGTAGCGGGCGACGACGGCGCCGCGGTGGAGCACGGCCGCGGCGTTGACGGGGCCGCCGCGCGGGCGCCCGAGCCGCGTGGCGCCCGGATCCTCCTGGTCGAGGTAGCCCACGACGACCACGATCTCCCCGAGGCCCTCGGCCGCGAGGTCCGCGCCGAGCCGCTCGACGGTGGCGCGGGACGCCTCCTGGAAGGACGGGCGCAGTGCGAGGTCCTCGATGGGGTAGCCCGTGAGGAACATCTCGGGCAGGGCCACGATGTCGGCACCCTGCCCGGCCGCGGCGGACACCGCCGCGCGGGCGCGCGCGGCGTTGCCGGCGAGGTCCCCCACGACGGGGTTCGCCTGGGCCAGGGCCAGCCTGAGCAGGGGCACGGGTCGAGGCTAGCCTGCGCCGCGTAACGCGCCGGAAACATGGGGGGCGGGATGATGGCCCCATGGACAAGCAGAGCGACTTCGTGCTCCGGACGATCGAGGAGCGCGACATCAGGTTCGTCCGGCTGTGGTTCACCGACGTGCTCGGCACCTTGAAGTCGGTGGCCGTGGCCCCGGCCGAGCTCGAGGGGGCGTTCGCCGAGGGCCTCGGCTTCGACGGCTCGGCCATCCAGGGCTTTGCCCGCGTGTACGAGTCGGACATGCTCGCCAAGCCCGATCCGGCGACGTTCGCCGTCCTGCCGTGGCGCTCGGAGTCCCCCGGGGTGGCGCGCATGTTCTGCGACATCCTCATGCCCGACGGGACTCCGTCGTACGCCGATCCGCGCTGGGTGCTCAAGCGCACCCTCTCCCGCGCCGCGGACCTGGGGTTCGCCTTCTACACCCACCCCGAGGTGGAGTTCTACCTGCTGAGGAACGCGCCCGGTGACGGTCCGCTGGAGCCCATCGACCACTACGGATACTTCGACAACTCGCCGCAGTCCATCGGTCACGACTTCCGTCGTCAGGCGATCACCATGCTCGAGGCGATGGGCATCTCGGTGGAGTTCAGTCACCACGAGGGCGGGCCGGGGCAGCAGGAGATCGATCTGCGCTACGCCGACGCGCTCACGACCGCGGACAACCTCATGACGTTCCGCCTCGTGATGAAGGAGGTGGCACTCGAGCAGGGCGTCTACGCGTCCTTCATGCCCAAGCCCTTCCGGGACTCGCCCGGATCCGGGATGCACACGCACGTGTCGCTGTTCGAGGGCGACCGCAACGCCTTCCACGAGCCCGGGGCGCCGTACCAGCTGTCGAAGGTGGCGCGGTCCTTCATCGCGGGGCTCCTCGTGCACGCCCCCGAGATCACCGCGGTCACCAATCAGTGGGTCAACTCGTACAAGCGCCTGGCCGGCGGGGGTGAGGCCCCGGCGTGGATCTGCTGGGGGCACAACAATCGCTCCGCGCTCATCCGCGTGCCCATGTACAAGCCGACGAAGGGCAACTCCACCCGGGTGGAGGTGCGGTCGCTCGACAGTGCCTGCAACCCGTACCTTGCCTTCGCGCTGCTCCTGGCCGCGGGCCTCAAGGGCATCGAGGAGTCCTACGAGCTGCCCCCCGGGGCGGAGGACGATGTCTGGGCGCTCACGCCCCCGGAGCGCCGCGCCCTCGGCATGCGTCCGCTCCCGCTGAGCCTCAACCAGGCCATCCAGGAAATGGAGCGGTCGGAACTCGTGGCCGAGACGCTCGGTGAGCACGTGTTCGACTTCTTCCTGCGCAACAAGCAGGCGGAGTGGGAGGACTACCGCCGACAGGTGACTCCCTGGGAACTCGACCGCTACCTGTCCACCCTCTGACCTCGCGTCCCAGTGTCCGGCCGACCCACATCGCCGAGCGGGGCGCTGGCGCGCCGCGGCTTCCTCGACCCCGAGGCTGCCGAGCGCACCCTCGCGCGGATCCCCGGCAATGACGAGCCGCTCGTGGAGGACCTGGCGCGGTGCGCGGATCCTGACCGCGCGGTCGCGCATCTGGCGGGCCTCGCGGACGCGCTGGGCGGGGAGAGCCTCGCCGCGGTGCTCGATGACCCCGCCGACCGGGAGGCGCTCATCGGGGTGCTCGCGACGTCCGATGCCCTGGCCCGGCACCTGGTGCGCCATCCGGGCCGGGCGCGCGGTCTGGGTCGTGTGCCCGCGCACGCCCCCGGTCGGGCTCCTCTGCGCGAGGCCCTGCTGCTCGCGGTCGGCGCCGACCCAGCGTCGAGCGAGCCCGTCGCGTCCGACGAGAGTCCCCAGGACGCGCTGCGGCGGGCCTATCGCGATCTCCTCGTCGAGGCGGTCGTCCGTGACGTCGTGCACGGGGCTGCCCTCGACGACATGGGCGCCGAGCTCGCCGACCTCGCCGACGCCGCACTCGAGGCTGCGCTGGCGATCGCGCGCGCCGACCTGCCGGCGGACGCCGCTCCCTGTCGCCTCGCCGTGATCGCCATGGGCAAGTGCGGCGGGCGAGAACTCAACTACGTGAGCGACGTGGATGTCATCTTCGTCGCCGAGGCGCCGGACGGCGTCGACGAGGCCGAGGCCCTGCGGACCGCGACGCGCCTGGCCAGCGGGCTCATGCGGGCCTGCGGGGAGGCGACCGCGGAGGGCGAACTCTGGCAGGTGGATGCGGCGCTGCGGCCCGAGGGCAAGCAGGGCGCCCTCGTCCGGACGCTGGCCTCGCACCTCGGCTACTACGAGCGATGGGCGCGCACCTGGGAGTTCCAGGCACTCCTCAAGGCCCGCCCGGCCGCGGGAGACCGCGCTCTCGGCGACGCCTACGTCGCCGCGGTGACGCCCCTGGTGTGGTCGGCGGCCGACCGCGACGACTTCGTCACCGACGTCCAGGCGATGCGCCGACGCGTCGAGGGGCACATCCCGGCCAAGGAGGCGGACCGTCAGCTCAAGCTGGGCCGCGGGGGCCTTCGGGATGTCGAGTTCGCGGTGCAGTTGCTCCAGCTCGTCCATGGCCGCAGCGACGTCATGCTGCGCAGTCCGACCACTCTCGTCGCTCTCGAGGCCCTGGCCACGTGGGGCTATGTGGGGCGCGAGGACGGCGCCACGCTCGCGGCGGCGTACCGCTTCCTGCGCACGCTGGAGCATCGCATCCAGCTGCTCGGGCTCCGGCGCACGCACGTGGTCCCCGATGATGCCGAGTCGCTGAGGCGGATCGGGAGATCGCTGGGGTTCCGCGGCGACCCGGTCGACGAGTTGATGGAGGAGTGGCGGCGCCACGCGCGCGAGGTGCGTCGCATCCACGAGAAGCTCTTCTACCGGCCGCTCCTGCAGTCGGTGGCGCGACTGGACGCCGGCACCGCTCGGCTCACGCCGGAGGCGGCGCGAGAACGGCTCGAGGCCCTGGGCTACGCGGATCCGGCGGGGGCCCTCCGCCACCTGGAGGCCTTGACCGCGGGTGTGTCCCGCCGGGCGGCGATCCAGCGCACTCTCCTGCCCGTGCTGCTCGGGTGGTTCGCGGAAGGCCCCGACCCCGATGCCGCCCTGCTGGGGTTCCGGCGCATGAGCGACGCGCTCGGCTCGACGCCGTGGTACCTGCGCCTGCTGCGCGACGAGTCGGTGGCCGCCGAGCGCATGGCACGCCTGCTCTCCTCGAGCCGGTACGTCGCGGACCTGCTCCTGAGGGCCCCGGAGGCCGTGGCGATGCTCGCCGATGACGGGGAACTGGCGCCCCGATCCCGCGCCAGCCTGGAGGCTGAGGTCGAGGCGGCTGTGCTGCGCCACGACGAGGCGGCGTCCGCCATCGCCGCCGTCCGCGGGCTGAGGCGCCGGGAGCTCTTCCGCATCAGCGCGGCCGACGTGCTGGGGCTGCTGCGCGAGGACGCCGTGATGGCGGCACTGTCGGACGTCGCGGAGGCCAGTGTCAGCGGGGGGCTGCAGGTGGCTCTGCGCGAGGTGGCCGGCGGGGAGCCCCTGCCCATGCGGTTCTGCGTCATCGCCATGGGTCGCTTCGGGGGTGCCGAGCTCGGCTACTCCAGCGACGTGGACGTGATGTTCGCCTACGACCCCGTCCCCGGCGGCGACGAGCAGGCGGCTGCCACGGCGGCCCTGGCCGTCGCCAACGAACTGCGGCGGCTCCTCATGGTCGCATCGACGGACCCCCCGCTGGAGATCGACGCCGACCTGAGGCCGGAGGGCCGGCAGGGTCCGCTGGTGCGCAGCCTGGCGTCGTACCGGGCCTACTACGAGCGGTGGTCGTCCCCGTGGGAGGCGCAGGCCCTGCTGCGAGCGCGCCCGGTCGCGGGGGATGCCGGCCTGGCCGCCGAGCTCATCGCCGTCGTCGATCCCCTGCGGTGGCCGGTCGGCGGGGTCTCCGACGAGGCGGTGCGCGAGATGCGTCGGCTCAAGGCCCGAATGGAGTCCGAGAGGCTGCCCCGGGGAGCCGACCCGACGCTGCACACCAAGATGGGGCGCGGGGGGCTCGCCGACGTGGAGTGGGTGGCGCAGCTGCTGCAGTTGCGCCATGCCCATGCTGTCCCCGGCCTTCGCACCACGTCGACGCTCCAGGCGCTGCGGGTGGCCTGCGAGGCCGGACTCCTCGAGCCCTCGGACGAGGAGTCGCTGGAGCGGGCCTGGCTGCTGGCCACCGAGGTCCGCAACGCCATCGTGCTGGCTCGCGGCACGGCGTCGGACTCCGTGCCCAGCTCCGGACGCGACCTCGCTCTCGTCGCCCACCTCATGGGCGTCGGGGCGACCGGCGACCTCCTCGAGCACTACCGTCGTGCGACCCGACGAGCGCGCGGCGTGGTGGAGCGGGTGTTCTACGGCTGATCCCTAGACTTCGCGCATGCCGAGTGTCGTGTGGGAGACCGTCGGATGGATCGCGACCGTGCTCCTCGTCGGCGGCTACGCACTGGTGGCCACGCGGGTGCTCTCGGCGCACAGCATCCGCTACCACGTGCTCAACCTCGCCGGGGCGATCGGACTGGTTCTCTACTCGCTCTATAAGCTCGCGTGGCCGCAGCTCGCCCTCAACCTCTTCTGGGGCGGTGTCGCGGTCATCGGCATCGTCGTCGCCGTGCTGGCGGCCCGGACTATGCGCTCGGCGGCTGCGGGCGCTCCACAATCCGGATCAGGCGACGAAGAACCCGTCCGGGAAGGGTGACCCGCGCCTGCCGCGCGTTGCGGCGGCGGATGAGGTCGGCCTGCTCCTCGAGCGCGTGGATGGTGGCGTAGGCGCCCGCAGCGGCGGCAGCAGCGGCGTCGGGCTTGCCCTCGGAGGCCGCGGAGTCGGGGACGAAGAGATCGGCGGGGTCGCCGTGGATGGTGACCCCCGTGGTGAGCATGTCGTCGATGTCGGTGCGAGCCCACTTCTGCGCTCGCGCGAGGAAGCGACGCGGGAGGAGCAGCGGGCGCCCGCGATCGGGGCGATCGAGCAGGCCGGTGGCGAGTAGCCGCTGCTGCAGTTCGTTGGTGGTACGCCTGCTCCATCCGCGGCGCTTGGCCTCGACGTTCATCGCGTGGAGCAGCAGGGCCTCGGGCTCCGTCGACCCGATGTTGGCGACGTACGGGGGCAGCTGGGGGGCGATCTCGGGCAGCACGTCGAGATCGAGCGCGGCGCGGAACCGCTCCCAGAGGAGGGTGGAG
>JBJTJS010000276.1:0-2400 GCA_046096085.1 bacterium | reverse complement strand
GTCTCAGGCTCCGAGCGGCGGACGTGACACGCGCATCGAATCGGGCGCCGAGTTCGTCGAGGCGCGCTTCACCGGCACGCCAGGCAGTTGTGCCCTCGGCCGACGGGGGCAGGGAAGTGCCAAAGGGTGCAGCGCCGTCGGTGGGGAAGGGAAGTGCGGAGTGGTAGACCGCGACGGAGGGGAGGTCCGCGAGTTGTGCGGCGAGCATGGCCGCGGGCATCAGGTAGTCGCCCACGATGACGGACGCGCCCGCGTTCTTCGCATGCTGTGCGATCTGTCGCGCCTGAGCGGCAGTCCCGCTCGTGAAGAGTTCGATCGCGTCGGCCAACTCGTCCTGGCCTGACGTGCGGGGCAGGCGTGCCGCGTGCCACAGCCCTGCGGGAGGCGGACGCAGAGCGAGGACCTCGATCCCGTCGGCGGACACCGAAGTCGGCAATTCCGCTGCAAATCGAACCGGTTCTGGCCATCGAGTGGGGAAGGGCAGACGCGCCCGCATGAGGGCGAAGCCGACGTCATGGCCGCGCCCGATCAACTCCACGCCGATGGCCCGCAGGGCGCTCGTGTGCCCTGCGGTCGGGTGCGCGGCAAGCAGGATGGCCACGGAGGTCTACTCCGCTCCGCCGCCAGGGCGGCACCAATGCAGTGACGCGCTCCTGCGCGGCCAGCCGCGCGGGGGCGGCCGCCCGGTCAGGGTGTTCGTCACCTTTGCAGGGTAACGGGCGAGCGGCGCGCTGCGTTCCGTGCTTGGATTCGGGGACGGAAGCCATCCGTCGAACTTCCCTTCACTTCCATGGAGCCATCATGACCATCGCCGTGGGCGACCGGATCCCCGACGGTCCTCTCCTCGTAGTCCAGGACGGCATGCCCGCGCCGGCCACGACGGGCGAGCTGTTGGGCTCAGGTCGCGTGGTCCTCTTCGCCGTCCCGGGCGCCTTCACGCCGACCTGCTCCAACGTCCACCTGCCGTCCTTCGTCGAGTCCGCCGCAGACCTGTCTGCGGCCGGTGTCGACCGCATCGTGTGCCTCTCGGTCAACGACCCCTTTGTCATGGCAGCGTGGGGAGCGTCGCAGGGCGTGGGAGACGACATCGTCCTGGCGTCGGACGGCAACGCCCAGTTCACCCAGGCCGTGGGCATGGACGTCGACGCCTCGAGGGGGCAGATGGGCATCCGCTCGAAGCGCTACGCCATGGTGATCGAGGAAGGCGTCGTGACGACCTTCCTGCCCGAGGAGGACGGGTTCTCGGCGCTTGTGAGCACGGGCGGATGCGTCCTCGACGCCGTGCGCCCGTCCTGAACCCTCCGTCGCACCTTCGGGCCTAGCCGAGCGCCAGGGGGTTGACCTACTGACCCAAGGCCCTGGCACGATGAAGGGTCGAGGGCGAGTGCCTTCTCCTCTACTCGGGGGATGACCCGGTTTCCCGGACAGTTTCGATTGGGTGATCATGCCGCGGCCTTGGCGGCGGTGTGCAGGGTTTCGAAGTCGTGCGGGGACAGCATTCCCAGGGCGGTGTGACGGCGGCTGGGGTTGTAGAAGCCTTCGATCCCCTCGAAGATCGCGCTGGTCGGGCGCCGCTACCCCGTGCGTACCTGGCGGCGTCGGCGCGGGCCTACGCACAGGACGCGCGCCTAGTCGGGGACTGCGCTGTCCGTCCCGGTTCTCAGTGCGATGGCGCCAACCTCGCATCGGCGTTCCTTGCAGACGACACGCTCACGGGCGCCACGGTCGACAGGCTCGCCGTCCTGCGTAGCGGCCTGCTGGCTGCCTGAGATCGCTCGAGATCTACCATGCATCACGGGGCAGGCCGCTGGGCCTCGGGTCACGTCCGCAGGTGAGGACGCAGGTGAGTCCGACTCCGACCACCCGCGCCGGCGCTATCGTTGGCCGGTGCGGTACCAAGTCACTAGGCATCGGCGGACACTTGGCCTCAGCGTGAGGGTGGCGTTTGCCGCTGTCCTAGCCGCGGGTTGCGCGGCGGCGCCCGTGAGTGGAGAGCTCTCGAGCCTCCCGGAACGGAAATTGACTGACGTGCTGACCAGCGCGTACGCCGAGTTCGGCTTCCCCGGTGCCATCGCGGGGGTGTGGTCGCCGGCGGGTGAATGGGTGGGCACCGTCGGCACGGCAACTGCCGGCGCCGAGGAGCCCCTCACTCCCGGTCACCACACTCGGATCGGCAGTATCACCAAGACCTTCACCGTCACGCTTCTCCTGCAGGAGGTCAGCAGAGGCTCTCTTGCGCTCGACGACACAATCGGGAAGTTCGTGTCGGGGCTACCCAACGGTGAGAGAGCCACCCTGCGGGACTTGGCGCAGATGACCAGCGGCATCCCGAGCTACACCGCGCAGGAGTCCTTTCTCAGCGATCACTTCGACGATGTCGATCGCGCTTTCACCGCCCGG
>JBJTJS010000275.1:0-10796 GCA_046096085.1 bacterium | reverse complement strand
CTGGCGCATCATCTTCTGGGCCTCGCCGAAGCGCTCCACGAGGCCATTGACGTCGCTGACCTGGGTGCCCGAGCCGCGCGCGATGCGAGCGCGAGGCCCTCACGCGCGTGGGCGAGGCCCCGGAGGCTCCCGCGGCAGCGGCGGACTTCGAGCTCCCCGACGACCTGAAGAAGATGCTCGAGGGGTCGTAGGCGCTCCTGACGGCCGCTGGCCTGTGGGTTGGCCGCCCGTGGGCCGCGTGTTCGGGGCGGAAACCGCGGCTGGTGGGCGGCTAAGCCGGGGGGGACGTGCAGCGGGCCCCGAGGGGCTGGTTCGCCCCCTCGGGGCTCCCTCTGGCAGACTCCTCCTTGCTGTGCGCGGCCCAGGGTCCCTCTCAACCCGAAGGCGGCGTACCCGCCGGGACCGGCGGCGACGCAGCCCCACGCGGCGCCCAGGGCCCACCCTGACCACCTCCGGGTGGCCCAATCGAATGGAGCAGTGCCGGCCGTGGCCGTCAAGATCAAGTTGAAGCGCGTGGGCAAGGTCCACGCCCCGCAGTACCGCGTCATCGTCGCCGACTCGCGCACCAAGCGCGATGGCCGCGCCATCGAGGAGATCGGCATCTACCAGCCGATGCAGGACCCGAGCCTCATCGAGATCGACTCCGCCCGCGCGCAGCACTGGCTGAGCGTCGGCGCACAGCCGACCGAGGCCGTGCTCGTCCTGCTGAAGATCACCGGCGACTGGCAGAAGTACAAGGGCCTGCCCGGACAGGAGGGGACCCTCCAGGTCGCCCCCGCGAAGGAGTCCAAGGTCGTCGCATACCAGGCAGCCGCCCTGGAGGCCGCCGACGAGCCCAAGGCCCCGGCGCGCTCGCGTGCCGCGAAGGCCGAGGTCGCCGAGGCCGTCGCCGACGCCGCAGTGGCGCAGGCTGTCGCCGTGGCTGCCGCGGAGGACGCGGTCGTCGCGGAGGCCGAAGCCATCGTCGAGATCGCCGAGGCCAATGCCGGCGAGGTCCCCGTGGCCGAGGCGGAGGCCGCGGTCGAGGCCGCGTACGAAGCCGACGGCATCGCGGATGCCGCGGCTGCCGTGGCCGACCTGGCCGTGGCCGAGGCGGTGGCGGAGGCCGTCGCGGAGGATGCGGCCGAGTCGAGCGGGGATACCGAGGCCTGACGTGCTGGATGACGCCCTCGGGCACCTCGTGCGCGGCATCGTCGATCATCCGGACGACGTCTCGGTCACCGAACGCGACCAGCGGCGTGGCCGCACCCTCAAGGTCAGGGTCAACCCCGACGACATGGGTCGCGTGATCGGACGTTCGGGCCGTACGGCGACCGCGCTGCGGACCGTCATCGGGGCCCTCGCCTCGGAGCGCAGCGTCCGCATCGACTTCCTCGACGTCGACGAGCGGTAACCCCCCGGTGCGCGTCGTCGTCGCACGGGTGGGCCGGGCGCTCGGCGTGAAGGGCGACGTCCTCGTCGACAGTCGCACGGACGAACCCGAGCGCCGCTTCGCCGTCGGCAACTCCCTCCTGGTGGCCGACTCCGACCGTGAACTCGTCATCGAGTCCGCGCGCGCGCACGGATCGCGACTGTGCCTGCACTTTGCCGGCATCGACGACCGCACCGCTGCGGAGTCGCTCACCGGGCTCCTGCTCGAGGTTGAGCGCGGGCCGGGGGAGCGTCCCGCCGATCCGGACGAGTACTACGACGACGACCTCGTCGGGCTCGCGGTCGTGGCGGAGGGCGGCGAGGCGGTCGGCGTGGTGACCGAGGTGCTGCACCTGCCCGCCCAGGACGTTCTCGCTGTTGCGACTGCCGAGGGGGGCGAGGTGCTCATTCCCTTCGTCAGCGAGATCGTGCCCGACGTCGACCTCGACGCCGGGCGCGTCGTCGTACGCCCGCCCGATGGCCTGCTCGACGCCGAGGAGTCGCCATGAGGATCGACGTCGTGACGATCTTCCCCGACTACCTCGCCCCGCTCGAGCTATCGCTCGTGGGCAAGGCACGCGATCAGGGCCTGCTCGACATCCGCGTGCACGATCTGCGGGACTGGACCCACGATCGACATCGCACGGTGGACGACGAGCCCTATGGGGGCGGGCCCGGGATGGTGATGCGGCCCGAGCCCTGGGGCGAGGCCCTGGACTCCCTCCTGTCGCAGCACGCACAGCCGCTTCTCGTGATCCCCGCCCCATCGGGCACCTCGTTCACGCAAGCCCTGGCGACACAGTGGTCCCGACGCCAGGGCATGGTCATCGCCTGCGGTCGATACGAGGGCATCGACGGCCGCGTGGCGGAGGAGTACTCCGGCCGCGCCGAGGTCGTCTCCGTGTCCCTCGGGGACTACGTCCTCGCCGGAGGCGAGGTCGCGGCCCTCGCCATCGTGGAGGCGGTCACCCGCCTGCTCCCGGGCGTCGTCGGCAACGAGGCCAGCGTCACCGACGACTCCTTCGCGCCCGGGGCCATGGAGGGGCTCGTCGAGGGACCGGTCTACACGCGCCCCCCCGAGTGGCGCGGCCACGCCGTGCCCGACGTTCTCCTCTCGGGGGACCACGGCCGCATCGCGGCCTGGAGGCGCGATCAGGCGGAGCGGCGTACGCGCGACATGAGACCCGACCTCCTGCAAGGCTGACCTCCATGCCTCGCGCGCTGGAGCCGCTGCCCGACGTGCGGAGCTCGGCGTCCGTCGTCGTCATCGGCGCCGGCCTCGCCGGGCTCTGCGCTGCCTTCGAGCTCCAGCGGGCCGGATGCTCCGTGACCGTGCTCGAGGCACAGCGACGCGTCGGCGGACGCGTGCGCACACGCCGGGACTTCGCCGATGGGCTGTATGTCGAGGAAGGGGCCACGCGCTTTCCCGAAGCGCACCGCGTCACGATGCACTACCTCGACCTCTTCGGCCTGCCGCTGGTCACCTTCGACCGTCCCGAGATGGGGCGCACGCTCCGGATCATGGGCCATGACGTGGAGGATCACCCGTGGGCCCAGGACAGCTGGCCCGCGGAGCTTCCCCTGCACCCGCACGAGCGCACGCTGACCCTCCGCGGACTGACCGATCTCTACGTCGATCCGCTCCTCGAGGAGATCGGAGACCCCCTGTCGCCCGGCTGGCCCTCCGCCGACCTGCGCGAGCGCTTCGACACCATCGGGTACGCCGACCTGCTCCGCTCGCGCGGCGCCTCCGAAGGGGCCGTCCGCGCGCTGTCGCTGGGCTTCCACGTCGGAGAGGGACCCAACAGCGTGTCGGCGCTGTGGTGGCTGGAGGCCATGGCCCTAGACTCCGGATCCGACCGAGCCGTGAAGGTACTGGGCGGCAACGACCAAGTCGGCGAGGCCTTCGCTGCTCGCCTCCCGGGCGCGATCCACCTGGGCCGAGTGGTGCGACGCGTGGACGTCGACGCGCACGGGGTCACGGTGAGCGTCGATGCGCCGGCTGGGCCGGAGTCCTATCGCGCCGACTACGCCGTCTGCGCCCTGCCCCTGGCACTCGACGTGGAGTTCCTCCCCGACCTGCCGGTCGAGCAGCGTGAAGCGATGATGGCGGTGCCCTACGCATCGCTCTCGCGGGTGGCCCTCCAGTGCCGCACCCGGTTCTGGCTCGAGCGGGGGCGCTCAGTATTCGAGGACACCGACGAGTGCATTGCCGAGGTGTGGGACCTCTCGGTGGGCGAGCCGGGCGAGCGCGGCATCGTGGTCGGCTACGCCGGGGGGAACGAGGCCCGGCGGGTGACCGCCATGGGCGAAGCCGAGCGCATCGCGCACACGATCGCCTGCCTCGAGCCGCTCCTCCCCGGACTGAGCGAGCACGTGGAAGGAGGGGCCTCCACCTGCTGGGACGCCGAGCCCTGGGCCCGTGGCGGCGGGGCATGGTTCCGCCCCGGCCAGTCGGCCCTGCGACCACTGCTGTCTCGCCCTCACGGGCGCGTTCACTTCGCCGGCGAGGCTTCGTCGGCGTGGCCCGGGTGGGCGCAGGGGGCGCTGGCCTCGGCCCGGCGCGCCACGGCGGAGATCCTCCGGCGGCCTCCGGACGTCGATCCATGACGGCCGATTCCCCGAGTCGGGGACCGCGCGGTGCGTCCGCCGAGCGGACACCCCGCCCCTGATCGCCCCCGCCCCTGTGGCACACTCGTAGGGCCGTTCCCGCCGCAAGCGGGGCCCGCCCGCCACAGGGGGAGGGCCATCAGGGAGCGGCTCTCCCACCCGACATGGGTGCGGAGCCGCGCCACCTCCGGGTGACCCAACCGCGGGCGACCTGTGGCGCCGGCAGGAAGCGATACCGCCATGCAGACGCTCGATGATCTCGACGCGACCTCCCTCAAGGCTGACATCCCCGACTTCCGTGCGGGCGACACCGTCAAGGTGCATGTCAAGGTCGTCGAGGGCAACAAGACCCGAGTCCAGGTCTTCCAGGGCGTCGTGATCGCCCGCTCGGGCGACGGCGTACGGGAGACCTTCACGGTGCGCAAGGTCTCCTACGGGGTCGGCGTGGAACGCACCTTCCCCGTGCACTCGCCGATCATCGACAGGATCGAGGTCGCCACCCGCGGCGACGTCCGTCGGGCCAAGCTCTACTACCTGCGCGACCTGCGCGCCAAGGCGGCCAAGATCAAGGAGCGGCGCGACACCACCCCGGCCGACGCGTCCTGAGTCGCGTCCGTCCCCTTCGCACGCACTAGGCTCGAGGGCGATGAGCAGCGGTGCCGGGGATCAGGGGGGCGTCTCGGGCGACCCCGTGAAGCCCGCGGATCTCGATGCGATGCCCTCCGCTCCTGACACGTCCCCGCCCGGCGGCCACGGGGATGGGCCGGTGACGGAGAAGCGGCGCGAGCGCATTCCCGCCTGGCTGGAGTTCCCCCTGCTCATCGTGGGCGCATTCCTCGTCGCCTTCTTCGTCAAGACCTTCCTCGTGCAGGCGTTCTACATCCCCTCCGGCTCGATGGAGGACACCCTCCAGGTGGGCGACCGGGTTCTCGTCAACAAGGTCGTCTATCACCTCCGCCCGATCGAGCGCGGTGACGTCGTCGTCTTCGATGGCACCGGTTCGTTCGTGACCGGCGAAGTCGCCGAGCCCGAGGTGGGCCCACTTCAGGCGATCCTGCGGGGCATGGGCGAGATCGTGGGCTTGGCTCCGCCGCGCGACACCGACTTCATCAAGCGCGTCATCGGCGTCGGCGGCGACCGGGTCGTCTGCTGCGACGCGGACGGCCGCATCACCGTCAACGGGGTCGCCCTCGACGAGGAGGCCTACCTCTACCGCAAGAACCCGCCGAGCAAGCAGCCCTTCGACGTTCTCGTGCCCGAGGGCAAGCTGTGGTTGATGGGCGACCACCGATCGGCCTCCGCCGACTCCCGCGCGCACATGGGGGAGCCCGGCGGAGGATTCGTCCCCGTCGACCGCGTCATCGGGCGGGCGTTCGCCGTGGTCTGGCCCCCGGGCCAGGCGCAGATGCTGGAGATCCCCGCGACGTTCGAGCAACCCGGGCTCGCCGCGCAGGGGCGGCCCGTGCCCGGGGGAGTCCCCGCATGGCCCGTCCTCTGACCGGACCCGACGAGGCCGCGACCAGCCCGGATCGCGGCCCGGTCTGGCGCCCCGACGTGCCGTCGGTGGCTCCCTCGGCCACCACCGCCCCCGCGCCGGGACGCGGCAGGCACGCGGCCGGCCGCCACGCGAGCCCGGCGCCGCGTCGCCGGTGGTGGGGATGGATCCTCGTGGCCCTGCGCGAGGTGGCCCTGGTGGGGCTCACGGCCCTCGCCCTCAGCATCGTCATCAGGCTCCTCGTCGTCCAGCCCTACTACGTGCCGAGCCCGTCCATGCAGGACACCCTGCAGCCTCAGGACCGTGTCGCGGTCCTCCACGGCCTCGGGCTCCTCGGTGGCGTGTCCCGCGGTGACGTCATCGTGTTCGAGGACCCCGGCGGCTGGCTGCCGACCGGCCCCGGTGGCGAGGGGAGCCCCTGGTGGGACCGAGCGCTCGGATTCCTCGGATTCGTCGCCGTCGACGAGGACACCCGCATGGTCGAGCGCGTCATCGGCATCGGGGGCGATCGCATCACGTGTTGCGACGCCCAGGGCCGGATCCTGCTCAACGGCGAGCCGCTGGACGAGGCGTACCTCAAGCCGGGGACCGCCACGGACCAGGTGCTCTTCGACGTCGTCGTCCCCGACGGGACGGTCTTCGTCATGGGGGACAACAGGGCGTTCGTCCAGGACTCCCGGGCGCACCTGTCGGAGGACTCCGGCGGGGTGCCCCTGGACTCCGTGGTCGGACGCGCCTTCGCCGTCGTCTGGCCGCGGGACCGGGCGGGCGTTATCCCTTCGGCCGACGCGTTCGCCGACGTGGCGCCCCAGGGTCCATGAGCCCCCCGACGCTGCGCACCGAGCGCGCCCTGCTCCGTGGCTCTCCCGGCGCGGTGCTGGCCGCGGTCGACGAGGTCGGTCGTGGCGCCCTCGCGGGCCCGGTGGCCGTGGGCATCGTGCTCGTGGACGACCGCGTCCCCCCCGCACCCCGAGGGGTCCGCGACAGCAAGGCCTGCGCGCCCCCGCTGCGCCACTCGCTCGCGCCCCGGATTCGCCGATGGGCGCGTGCCAGTGCCGTCGGACTGGCCTCGTCCGCCGAGATCGACTCGGTCGGGATCATCCGCGCGCTGGGGATGGCCGCCGCCCGAGCGCTCAACGGACTGGGCTGCCGCCCGGACATCGTGCTGCTCGATGGCTCCCACGACTGGATCGGGGGAGTCGCCGTGGGCAGCCGGGTGGTGATGCGGGTGAAGGCCGACACGACGTGCGCCGCCGTCGCGGCCGCGAGCATTCTGGCGAAGGTGCATCGCGACACGCTCATGGAGTCCCTCGCGGCGGGGTACCCGGCGTACGGATGGCATGCGAATCGCGGGTACGCCGCCCCCGAGCATGTCGACGCCCTGGCGCGGCTCGGGCCGAGCCCCCTGCACCGGCAGAGCTGGCGGCTGCCCGGGTTGGTGGCCGACCCCGCCTGAGGGAGGTCTGTCCACAACGGCTGCGGCACCCGGTTGCCCACAGGCGCCGGCCGCCCCGTACCCCTCGCGCATCGCCTGCCCGCAGGGTGCGCGGTGGAGGTGGTCATGGCATCGCACGGAACGGCGGCATCGGGCCGCGAACTCGGGAGCTGGGGCGAGGACCTCGCGGCGCGACACCTGGAGTCGCTGGGGATGGTGATCCTGGCGCGCAACTGGCGCTGCCGTGCCGGGGAGATCGACCTGCTGGCGCTGGACGAGGGGACCCTGGTCGTCTGCGAGGTGAAGACCCGCACGACAGACGCGTTCGGCATCCCTCTCGCGGCGGTCACCCCCGTCAAGGTGAGGCGACTGCGTCGGCTCGCGGCCGAGTGGCTCGCCGAGAGCGCCGTCCGGGTCCGTGACGTCAGGTTCGATGTCGTGGGCATCCTCACCATGAGCAGCGGCGAGCCCCTGCTCGAGCACATCCGCGGGGTGGCGTGATGGTCGCCCGCACCATGTCCTTCGTCACGGTCGGCGTCGATGCCCGCCTCGTCACGGTGGAGGCCGATGTCGGTGCCGGACTGCCCGGGATGAAGATCGTGGGCCTGGCCGACACGGCGATCTCCGAGGCGCGCGACCGCGTGCGGGCTGCCGCCTCCCACAGCGACGTCGAGTGGCCGCGCACGCGCATCACCATCGCGCTCCTGCCCGCCGGGCTCCCGAAGCGGGGCGCCGTCCTCGACGCGGCCATCGCCGTGGCGATCCTGGCCGCGAGCGACCAGGTGCCTGCCGGCGCGGCCGCCAACGCGGTGGTCGCCGGGGAGCTCGGCCTCGACGGCAGGATCCACGCGACGCGAGGCGTCATCGCCGCAGCGCTCACGGCGCGCCGGCAGGGCATCGCCCGGATGCTCGTGCCCGAGGCGAACGTCGCGGAGGCCCGTCTCGTCCCGGGGATCGAGGTCGGCGGGGTGTCGACGCTGGCTCACCTGGTCGCGGTGCTCCGCGGCGAGCGCACGCCGGGGGACGGCGACCCGCCCCTGCCCGCGGACGACGGCGCGGCAGCACCCGACCTCGTCGACGTGCACGGGCAGGACGAGGCCCGTCGAGCGCTGGAGATCGCGGCGGCGGGCACACACCACCTGGCGATGATCGGCGCGCCCGGGGTCGGCAAGACTCTTCTCGCGGAGAGAATGCCGGGCCTGCTTCCCGAGCTCGGTGACGACGAGGCGGTCGAGGTCACCGCGATCCGCTCCGTGGCGGGGCGCGGGGCAGGATCCCTCGTCCGCCGCCCGCCGTTCGAGGCACCGCACCACAGCGCCTCCCCGGTGGCTGTCGTCGGAGGAGGTCAGTCCGGACGCGTGCACGTGGGAGCCGTGACCCTGGCTCACCGGGGCGTTCTCTTCATGGACGAGGCTCCCGAGTTCCCCCGGAGCGTCCTGGAGGCACTGCGTCAGCCTCTGGAGAGCGGCTCGATCCGCATCTCGCGCTCGGATCTGGCCGTGCTCCTTCCGGCACGGTTCCATCTCGTCATCGCGGCGAATCCCTGCCCCTGCGGGCGCGGATCCGGTCCGCGCGCCGGCGTGGAGTGCTCATGCTCCTCCCTGCAACGGCGTCGCTACTCCGCCCGGCTGTCGGGTCCCATCCTGGACCGCCTCGACATCCGCCTCACCCTGTCCCGGCCGACCATCGCGGACCTCGGCACGACCGCGGAGGCGTCTGCGCCCGTCGCGGCCCGCGTCGCCGAGGCGCGCAGCCGGGCGCGTCGGCGATGGGAGCGCGCGTCGCTCCCGTGGGCGACCAACGGCGAGGTCCCCGGCCCCCTCCTTCGGCGTCGTTTCCCGCCACAGCCGGATGCCGGCGCACTCCTGCAGCAGGCGCTCGCCACCGGCACCCTGAGCCTGCGGGGGGCCGACCGGGTGCTCCGCATCGGCTGGACGCTGGCCGACCTCGCCGGCCGCGAGCGACCCGTGTCCGACGACATCGGATACGCCATGTCCCTGCGCGGAGTGGAGTCCGCATGGGCGGCGTAGGGGACGACGGCGGGGCGCGGACTCGACCCGAAGGCGCCTGCGCGGAGGATCGGGCAGCGCGCATCCTGCTCGGGCGATGGTCCGAGGGCGGCGACCCGAGACTGGGGGCGCGCATCGCGCGCGCGGGGGCGCCTGCGGCCGCGGTGGAGATCCTGCGCGGGGCCAGCCCGCTGGCGAACTCCGGTGATCTCGCGACGCGCCTGCCACGCGGCTTTCCCGACCGGGGCTTCACGGGGTCGCTCGAGGAACTGGTGAACGACGACCTCTCCCGGTCCGAGCGACTGGGCGCCCGGTTCGTGGCGCCGGGGGACGCCGAATGGCCCACCCAGCTCGACGACCTCGGAGTCCGTGCCCCGCTCGGCCTGTGGCTCGCCGGGGGAGGCAGCCTGCGGCTGCTCGCCGTCCGCTCCATCGCCGTGGTGGGAGCCCGGGCCGCGACGTCGTACGGCGAGGGGATCGCACGCACGCTGGCCGCGGAGTGCGCCGCGCGCGGATGGTGCGTGGTCTCCGGCGGGGCGTTCGGCATCGATGCCGCCGCCCACAGGGGCGTGCTCGGCATCGAGGGTGCCACGGTCTGCGTCCTCGCCTGCGGTGTCGACGTCGCCTACCCTCGCTCCCACGTCTCCCTGCTCGAGGCCATCCGCCAGTCAGGACTGCTGGTGAGCGAGGCACCGTTCGGTGCGGCTGCGATGAGGCAGCGCTTCCTCACGCGCAACCGCATCATCGCCGCGCTGACGCGCGGGACGGTCGTCGTGGAGGCGGCACTGCGGTCGGGAAGCCGCACCACCGCGCGCGAGGCGGCCGACCTGAACCGCCACGTCATGGCGGTCCCCGGCCCCGTGACGTCGCCCATGTCGTCCGGGTGCCACGCGCTCCTGCGCGAGGGCGCCGCGGCGCTCGTGACCACGGCGGAGGACGTGCTCGATCTCGTCGGCGACATCGGGGGAAGGGTGCCGTCCCCGCTGTCCGGTGGAGGGGATGCCCCGCCGCCGGCCCCCGCGGCATCCGCCCTCGGCCCCCGCGAGGCGCGGGTGCTGGACGCGGTCCCGCTCCGTCGCGCGGCGCCGCTGGCGTCGCTGGCGCGCGTCGCGGGGATTGCGCCCACCGACGTCCTCGTGGCGCTGGGGATCCTCGAGGCTTCGGGACGGGTGCGCCGCCTGCCCGACGGCTGGGTGCGCGCCGCCGCCTAGGTGCTCCGGCGTGGCGACGGAGCTCTGCGACCCCCCGTCGTTGGACCATGGCGGGGTGGCTGCCGCCGAGACCCGCGCATGGGACCACGCCCTGGCGCGCTTCGCCGACTACCTCTCGGCGGAGCGGGGCCGCAGCGCCCACACGGTGCGGGCGTACGTCGGGGACATCACGGACTTGCGCGACCACTGCGCCGCTCGGGGGCGAGAGTCCCTCGGGGAACTCACCGTGAACGCGCTGCGGGGCTGGCTCGCCGACATGGAGCGCCGCGGGTTGTCGCGTTCCACCATGGCCCGGCGGGCCGCGAGCGCCCGGGTCTTCACCGAGTGGGCGAGCCATCGGGGCATCCTCGCCGCGGATGTCGGCGATCGCCTCGTCAGTCCGCGGCGCGGGCGTCGCCTGCCCGTGGCGCTCACGCAGGACCAGGCCGAGACCCTCATGGGCTCCCTCGACGACCCGTCACCGAGCGGCCTGCGCGATCGGGCGGTCGTCGAACTCCTCTACGCCACCGGCATCCGCGTCTCGGAGCTCTGCCGGCTTGACGTCGACGACCTCGACCCGGGCAGGCGCACGCTGCGCGTCCTCGGCAAGGGCGGGCGGGAGCGGGTCGTGCCGTACGGAGTCCCTG
>JBJTJS010000274.1:0-2804 GCA_046096085.1 bacterium | reverse complement strand
GTCCAGTTCCGGATGGTGCGTGAGGACAGGGGAAGGTCGTACTCCGCCGGCCCCGGCAGCACCGAGTCGAGGGTGAACTGCCCGGAGGCCAGAGCGGCCGCGGCGGTGACGAGCTTGAACGTCGACCCGGGCGGGTTGAGGGCGACGATCGGGCGATTGAGGAGCGGCTGGTCGGGATCGTCGAGGAGCTGCTCGTAGTACTCGCGGATCTGCTGGGGCTCGTGGGAGGACAGCAGGTTGGGGTCGAATGAGGGGGACTGGACGCTGGCGAGGATGCGGCCCGTCGTCGGCTCGATCGCCACCACGGCGCCCTGGGTGCCGCTGAGGCCCTCCCATGCCGCGGTCTGGGCTGCCGCGTCGATGGTGGTCGTGACGGCCCCCCCACGCGGCTGCCGGCCGGCAATGAGCTGCTGCAGGCGATCGACGAAGAAGAGGTCGGAGGAGCCGGTGAGGACGTCGTTCTCGGTGCGTTCGAGTGCGGTGGCGCCGTAGACGATGGAGTAGAAGCCTGTCACGGGGGCGTACTTCGGCCCCTCGGGGTAGACGCGGAGGTAGCGCAGGGCGCCCTTGGTCTCCTCGGAGAGCGCAATCGGCTCCGGGCCGGTGAGGATCGGACCGCGCTCGCGTCCGTACTCGTCGAGGATGACCCGGCGATTGTCGGCGCGGGAGCGGTAGTCGTCGGCGAGGAAGACCTGGACGTAGGTGATGTTCACCAAGAGGGCCAGCAGCAGGATGCCGAAGACGTAGCCGATGCGGCGGATGGAGCGGATCATCGGCGGAACACCTGCGTCATGGCGTCGACCTGGGCTGCGGACGCGGGAGTGATGGCTGGCTTGCGCGCCTGGTGGGACACGACGAGCAGGATCGCCACGATGATCCAGTTGGCGACGAGGGAGGACCCGCCGTAGGAGAGGAAGGGCGTGGTGAGGCCGGTGAGCGGGATGAGCCGGGTGACGCCGCCGATGATGACGAACACCTGGATGGCCAGGGTGATCGACAGCCCCGCGGCAAGCAGCTGCCCGAAGGGGTCGCGGACAGCCACGGCTGCTCGCAGGCCGCGCTCGATGAGGACGGCGTAGAGGAGGATGATCGCGACGACACCGGCGAGGCCGAGCTCCTCCCCGATGGCGGCCAGGATGAAGTCGGTGTTGGCGAAGGGCACGAGGTCGGGGTATCCCCGGCCGAGGCCGGCCCCGAAGAGCCCGCCGTTTGCGAACCCGTAGAGCGACTGCACGACCTGGTAGCCGCCGGTGTCGGAGTAGGCGAACGGATCGAGCCAGATCTGCACCCGCGCGCGCACGTGACCGAAGAGCAGGTACGAGACGACCGCTCCGCCCGCGAACAGGAGGGCGCCGAGGAACAGCCAGGACTTCCGCTGCGTGGAGATGTAGAGCAGGCAGACGAAGAGGCCGAAGAACAGCAGCGACGTGCCCAGGTCGCGTTCGAAGACGAGGATGCCGAGGGACACGGCCCAGGCCACCAGGATCGGTCCCAGGTCGCGGGCCCGGGGGAAGCCGATGCCGAGGAACTTGGTGCGCACGACGGCCAGGGAGTCGCGGTGCACTACGAGGTATCCGGCGAAGAAGATGGTGAGGAGGATCTTGGCGAGCTCGGCCGGCTGGAAGGTCAGGCCGCCGATCCGCACCCACAGGGTGGCCCCGTTGACCGTAGCCCCGATGAACGGCGCCAGCGGCAGGACCAGGAGCACCAGGCCGATCAGCCCGGCGGTGTAGGTGTAGCGCTGGAGGACCCGGTGGTCGCGCAGGAAGATCACCACCACGACGAACAGCACCGCGGCGATGGCGTACCAGGTCAACTGGTTGTACACGTCGGGTGTCGGCACAGGGGAGTCGGTGCGCTCAGCTCGCTGCAGCGCTGCGATGTCGAGCCGGTAGATGACGACGAGTCCCAGGATCGTGAGCACCGTCGCGATCGGCAGCAGGAAGGGATCGGCGTACGGCGCGCGCCATCGGACGATGAGGTGGGTCACGAGGGCGATGCCGCCGACGATCCCGGCGACGGTCCAGAACCTCGGGTGCAGGGACTCGCCTGTCGCCCACGCCACCTGGTAGGCACCCAGGACGCCGAGGCCCCAGGCGAGGGCGAGCAGGAACAGTTCGACATTGCGGCGGGTGCGCTGACGGACGGCGGGGGGTGCTGCGGCAACGGTCATGGGGTGGTGCCGCCGGCGGTGGTCTCGGCGACCGGGCATCCCGTCGGTGGCCGGGGCACGTCGCATGCGGCTGCCTCGGCCTGCAGGCGCTGCACGATGGCCTCGGCATCGGGGCGGTTCTGCGCCGGCATGCCCGAGGAGACGTCGTCGGCCAGGAGCCGTGGGAGCTCGTCGACTGTGAGGCTCGACACGAGGACCGGCGAGCGCAGGGGGATGCCGAGCACAGTGAAGGGCAGGCCCTGGTAGACGATCACCCGCCTGCTGTCATCGGTGCCGACGTACCACTGCGCGTTGACCCAGGCGATGGCCCCCGCGATGACCGCGACCACGGCCACCACGAACACCACCGTGAGGATGATCCCGTTGCGCAGGCGACGACGCGATCGCGACGACCACGCGCCGGGTCCGGGCACGGGTGCGGCGGCATCGATGAAGGGCAGCTCGGACGTGGGGGGTCCCCCGTCGAAGGCGGGCGGGGGGTCGGGCCTGTTGGGGTCGACCTGCGCGTCGCGGGGGAAGTGCACCCGCGGGAGGCGCGCGCGGACGCGCGGCTCCCCGGCTGCGCCCACGACGACGGGCTCGCCGGACGTCAGGTCTCCGACATGGGTGCTGTCGACCTCGAGGACATCGG
>JBJTJS010000273.1:0-4320 GCA_046096085.1 bacterium | reverse complement strand
GTGGGCGGCTGAGCGGGGGCGTGACGGGGGCGTGACGGGCTGCGGCGGGCGAGGCCCTGCGGCGGGGCTCACTACCCTGGGCGGATGCGCTCGTACGCCGTCGCCTCGGCACCGCACGTGCGGGTGCATGTGCGCGACCTCGGCCTTGCGTGCTGTGCCGTGGAGTTCGCCTCCGCGATCGCCGCGGGCCTCCTTCGCCCGGTGGCCGCCGACGACGCTGACACCGGTGCGCTCCACGTCCTGGTGGTGTCCGGCACCGTCACCGACGCGCTCGCCCCGGCCGTGCTCGACGAGTGGCAGGCGCTGCCGGAGCCGAAAGCCGCTGTCTCGTTCGGGGCGTGCAGCAACTCCGGGGGCCCGTACTGGGACTCCTACTCGGTGACGCCGGGCATCGACACCGTGATCCCGGTGACGACGTACGTGCCCGGGTGCCCGCCACGGCCCGAGGCGCTCGTCGCCGCCCTCGTCTCGGTGGGAGAGGCCGCCGCATGATGCCGCCGGGCCCTGCCGTAGCCCCGGAGGACTGGGTGGCCGCGGTCGAGGAGTGCCGGGATCGCGGCTTCGTCATGCTCGACCTGCTCACCGCGGTCGACCGCGACGGCGCCCTCGAGGTCGTCGTCCACCTCCTGCGCCCGAACGATGCGGCGGGGGAGTTCCGCCACACGGTCGTGACCGGGCCCCGTCTGGCGTCGCTGACCACGCTCATGCCCGCGGCGGCGTGGCATGAGCGAGAGATCCGCGAGATGTTCGGCCTGGACTTCGACGGCCTCGCCGACCCACGGCCGCTGCTGCTGCACGACGGCGCTCCCGTGCATCCGCTGCGCAAGTCCACGCCGCTTCCTGCGCGGGTGGAGACCCCGTGGCCGGGGGCGAGCGGGGAGTCCGGCGGTCGGGTACGTCGCGTGCCCGGGGTCCCGCCGACATGGTCGTCCGGCAAGGGGGCGGGCGCGTGAACGCCGTCCCCGAGGGGGCGCGCGGGTTCATCGCCCTCGACGCCGCAGCGTGCACCTCCTGCATGATCTGCGTGCGCGAGTGCCCGGACTGGTGCATCGAGATCGACAGCCACACCGAGCAGGTGAGCGAGCCGGGCGCGCGCCGGCCGCGGAGCGTCGCCGTACTGGACCGCTTCACCATCGACTGGTCGCTGTGCATGTACTGCGGGATCTGCGTCGAGGTATGCCCCTTCGATGCGTTGCACTGGTCGTCGGCATACGACTATCCCGCTCAGGAACGCCAAGCACTTCGGCATGGCATCGACGACCTCGGCGCGCCACCTGTGGTGCCGTCGGGCTCCCCGGACTGACCGGTCACCGGGTCCAAGGACCCTGGTGCGCGCCGCCTGCGCCGCGGGACAGTGGTCGTGGAGGTGTCGTCATGACCTGGGTTCTCTACGTCGACGTAGCCGTCGGGCTCGCGCTCTCGGTCGGGCTCCTCGCCGCATCGGTCCTGGCTGGCCGTGCTCCGGTCGTGCACCCGGTGCTGTGGGCGCTTGGTCTGGGATTCCTCTTCCTGCGGGCGCTCTTCTCGCTGAGCATCGGCATCGGCGTGCTCGTGTCGACGGATGCGACGTGGGCGTTCGCCATCGGAGCCTTGGCGCTCGCGCTCATCATCCCGTCGGCGGTGCTGCGCCCGCGGTGGGCCGGGATCATGCTGCTCGTCACCGCGGTGGTGCAGCCGGCGCTGCTCTTCGTGCTGGGACGCGTCTCGGGCCTGGCCGGGCAGGAGTTCCCCGTCGAGGCGATGCTCGGCTTCTACAGCCTCACGGTGGCGATCATCGGCGGCGTCCTCATCGCGGCAACCCTGGGCCATCGCAAGGAGGTGCCCGCGTCCGACAGCGCTCAGCCCGCGAGCGAGCCAGCCCGGGCAGCCACGCCGACGGGCGCGGAGAGCACCGTCAGCGGTAGTTGACGAACTGGACGGGGAAGTCCAGGTCGGCGTCCTTGACGAGTTGGATGACCTCCTGAAGGTCGTCCCGGCTCGAGCTGGACACGCGAAGTTCGTCGCCCTGGACCTGGGTCTTGACCTTCTTGGGGCCCTCGTCGCGGATGAGTTTGGCGAGTTTCTTCGCCTGCTCCTGGTTGATGCCTTCCTTGAGCTGGCAGGTGATCTTGTGCAGGCGCCCCGACGCGCGCGCGTCGCCCGCGTTGAGGATCTTCAGGCTGATGCCGCGCTTGACGAGCTTCTCCTTGAGGACCTCGAGGGCGGCCTTGACGCGGTCCTCGGTCTCGGCCTCGATCTCGATGGTCATCTCGCCCTTGAACTCCACCTTGGCGCCGGTGCCCTTGAAGTCGAAGCGCTGGGTGAGTTCCTTGGCAGCCTGGTTGACGGCGTTGTCGACCTCCGCGCGGTCGATCTTGGAGACGATGTCGAAGCTGTTGTCGGCCATGGCGGACATTGTGGCCCATGCCCGCGGCGCCCCCTGCGCCAGGACGCGGGGTGGGGTCAGGGACGGCAGCCCACCTGTCCGGGGAGGAGGGGCCGCGCCCACAGCGCGAACGCCGCACCATCCGCGGTGTAGGCGCTGCCCTGCGCGTAGCCGTCGGGGAAGTCGGCGTACGTCGCCGCGGGGATGGTGCCGCAATCACCGGCGGGCAGCCTCGGCCCTGGCCACTCCAGCGCGATGCTCGCTTCGTTCACCGGCATGCGGCGGACTTCGTAGGACGAGGGTGACCATGGAAGAGCAGGGAATCGATGAGCGCGAGCGATCACGGCCTGCAGTCGCTCCCGAGCGCGGCGCTGGGCGTCGGTGATCATGCCGTCGAGCCCGAGCGCGTTGACGCGGGAGTGCACCACCTGTCCCCCGAGTGCGACGCGCGTGCGGGTGTCGGGGGCGTCGGGGACGGGGACGACGCCGAAGTCGACCCCCGCCGTGGCGCGCAGGAGCGCTCGGCGCAGGCCGAGGGCGTCCGCGCGGTCGAGGTCGGCGACGCCGTACGTCGTGACCCCATGCGGGTCAGTCCCGTCGGGCGACAGCAGGCGCCCGTCGGCGTAGAGGACGAAGTTCACGCTCCGGTAGGCGGGGGTGTTGGGAAGCGGGTAGCCGCCCTGCTGCCATGACGCCGCGACGACCCGGTCGACGGTCGCGGGGTCCTGAGCCCGGACCGTCACGGGGGCGGCCTGCAGCGCCAGGGCCGCGAGGGCGGCGACGACCTTCATGGGGGCAGCGTAGGGGCGCATCAGCCGAGAAGGGATTTCATGCGGTCGGCGACGACGGCGATGGCCCGCTGGGGCGACAGGCGCGACAGTCGGTCGAGCATGCGGGCGTCGCCTCCGATGACCACCCGGAACGTGCCCTTCTGCACCGCCTCGACGATCTGCCGGGCGGCGTCCTCGGCGGAGGTCAGCTTCGGCGTGGTCCCGGCGCCCATGCTCGGGACCTGCACCCCGGAGGTCTCGCTGATGTGAGTGGCCGTTCCCCCGGGGAAGACCACGGTGACCGCGACGTTGCTGTCGCGCAGTTCGGCGTAGAGGCCCTCGGTGAGCAGTTTGACCGCGCCCTTGCTGGCGCCGTAGATGCCCTGGCCGGGGACCGGGACGAGCGCGCCCATGCTCGCGACGTTGACGAGGCAGGCCTCGGGCCTCCGCTCCAGCAGCGGGAGGAAGGCGAGGTCGAGGTAGAGAGTGCCCCAGAAGTTGACCGCCATGATCCGCTCGATCTCGTCCATCTCCATCTCGTCGATCGGGACGAAGCGCTGGATGATGCCGGCAATGCAGAGCAGGCCGTCGACCTGTCCGTGATCGGCAAGGACGCGCTCGGGGAGGGCTTCGACCGCCGCGCGATCGGCGACGTTGAGTTCGTACGTCGTCAGACGCTGTGGCGGCGCGGAGGCGAGCGCCATGGTCTCGGCGAGTCCCTCCTCGCGCAGGTCCACGGCCGCCACGCGGCCCCCGCGCGAGAGCAGGTCCAGCGTCACGGCCTGGCCGATGCCGCTGCCGGCCCCCGTGACCACGAACACCCGGTCCCTGATACGCATGCGCCTCTCCTCTCGACGGCGGGGCGCCTCCAGGCTAGGGGGGCCAGACGTCTTCGGGCGGTTCGTTGCCGGTCAGGGCCCGGTCGGGGAGCATGGGCGCGTGGCCCGCGCGATCCTCTTCGACCTCGATCGGACGCTGGTGGACCTGCAGAACTACACCGACTACGCCGCCGCGCTGGAGGACCTGCGCGCGCTGCTGGACGGGTGGGCGGAGTTCACGGTTCTCGACGCCGACTGGGATGCCCCGACGCTGGAGTGCATGGCGATCCTCGTCGCGCTTGCCGGCGATCCGCGATGGGCTGCGGCCTCTGCTGCGGTCGCGCGCCACGAGTTCGCGGCGATTCCT
>JBJTJS010000272.1:0-3892 GCA_046096085.1 bacterium | reverse complement strand
GGCGCCGTGACGGTCGCTGACGGCAGCACCTTCACGTTCAACCTCGGTCGCATTGCCGACGGACAGGGGGAATTCTCCGTCATCCCATGATGGCGGAGACGTCCTCGGCGTGTAGTGGTGAAGGAGGGGTCCAGGTCAGGGTGAGACCTGTGGCGCCGCGGTCGTGGGGTGCAAGGACGGGCCGAAGTGGCGTGCGGCCCTCGTTCGAAGACTTGAAGGCGGCTCGATCTCACGGGGCCGGAGAGTTTCGTAAGTACCCCACCATGTGAATGGGGGCACCCCTGAAGGGGTGCCCCCATTCACATGGTGGTGGATGCGCGGGGTCTCGCACTGGCTCAGCGACAGCTCCCACGACCACAGCGCGCTAGCCGAGCCGCGCGTACATCCGGTGCGGACCACGTTCAGTGCTCCCGATCCGGTCTCGTGGTTCGCGAATTGCCCAATCTCGCCAGGCAGTCCTGGCATTCTGTGGCAGTCTCATTCTCCGACTACGTGAGCACGGTCCCTGCGATCGTCAGGCTGCTGCTCAGCATCGTCGTCTTCGTGACAATCAGCGTTGCGCTGTCGTGGGCCTTCTACTCGCGGTCACTGCGGCTCGCGCAGGAGCCCGAAACTCGGGATCCCGACTCGTCCCTCGTGATCCCGAAGCCCTCCAACTTCGTCGACCGCATCCTCCAAATGACGATGTTCGGGTTCGTCTTCCTGCTTGCCTTCATGCTGGGCCAGTTCTGGTTCAACGTGCGAACGTCGAACGAGTCGAACACCACGCTCGCCGTCCAATACGGCTCGTCCGTGGGTGCGGCGCGCATCCTGCCCCCGGAAGCGGGTGGCGACATCATGATGCAGGCTCTCGCGGACTACAGGACTGCCATCCTCGACGAGGCGTGGCCCCTCATGGTGCAGGCCGACGCGCAGGGTGCCATTCAGGTGCAGAAGCGGGCCGCGGCCCAGCTCTTGGACGCCGAGGCTCAGGCCTATGGGGCGGGCGTCAGCGAACAGCCGGCCTGGGGGCCGACCCAGTCGTCGATCAGCGACATGCTGGCAGCGACCGCGGATCTCATCGTGAGCGCGCCCGGGATGGGAGTCACGGCGGCCCTGCTCATGCTGTACTTCCTCGGGATCACCAACCTCGCGCTGACATCCCTCTTCCTCGTCACGCGCAAGAGGTTCAATCTGCTCGGGGTGGGGATCATGGCGACGATCACGGCCGTCCTTCTCTTCGTCGTGACCGATCTTAGCAATCCCTTCATAGGTCCGCACGCCGTCGTCCCCGACCTCATCGCCGTTCCCGGGTTCTCCTGAGTCTGCGGGGCCCAGCGATTCCCCGTAAGGTGGTGCCCCCTGCCGGACGTCGGGGCAGGGGGATCGCCCGCTCGGATAGGCATCGACATTCGATGACACGCACTCGGCACGTGGGGAGGCCCCATGACTGCGAAACCCCGCGTCGGGGGCCGGCAAGAGCCCTTGGCGGGGAGTTCTTGGTTGAATGCGGGCGGTTCACATAGCCCACCGCCTCTCGTGGAGGTCTGCGTTATCACGTGGACCTACCCTGTGGACGTGAAGGTGAGCGCTGCGACGCGTCAAGCGCTGCTGGGCACATTGATCGCCACGGCACTTGCCCTGGTGGCCTTGGCTGGCGCTGATCATCCACCGCCTCCCGGGTTCCTGATGGTCGTCTTTGCGATTGCGCTGTGGGCGGTCGCGATCTCGCTGTGTCGCTGGAAGGTCCGTGCACTGTCGCGACCCAGGCAGCTGGGGACAATCACGCTCCTCGGGGGTTTCCTTGGAGCAGGTGCCTTCGTGCTCGCCGTGCTGCAGTCCGCGGCCATCGAAGGGACGCCCGGATCATGGTGGCTGCTCGTCGGATTGGCCGTCGTGGTCCTCGTGTCAGCGACCTGCGCGCTCGCGGTCACGCTGGTCTCGTGGTTCCTAGTCGACCCGTAACGAAGAGGGGGTCAGCGGTCGTGTGGGTCGCCGTACGATGGCACGCACCTACCCACTCGGAGGTCCCATGACTCCGGAGCGCCTCGTCGGGGTGTCCTCGCGGCTGCGCCCGGGCCCGGGTGAGCCGCGTAGTTGGGATGCGGGCGGTGGGATTCTCGTAGATCTGCCAGTCATCATCGATTACGTCGTGACCGGTGACTCGGGCGCCACCGAGTTGCGTATCGAGGCGACGGTGGATCTCGTAGGCAACCGCCCGGCAATCACGAGCATGTCGTTCGTCTGCGCGGACGGGCTTGACGTCTATACGCTCCAGCGCGAGTTCCGGTGGCAGACGCCGCTGGACATCGTCGAGCGGATGATCCCCCGGCTGCTGGGTGAGGGCACCGACCCGTCCACCACCGACCTTCCCGTCACTGGCTTCCCGGAGGTAGCGAGCGGCTCTCGCGCGGGACGCGGGCAGTTGTCGAATGCGTTCCTTCGCGAGATCGCCGAGGAGTACCTCCGGCTCGGCCGCGGCTACGCCAAGCGCATCGCCCGGGAGCGCAACGTCTCCCCGCGGACCGTCGTGAGCTGGGTGGTCAAGGCGCGCGAGCGCGGCATCCTCGGGCCGGCGCCGAAGCCGGGTGCCTACGGGGGCGAACTCCGCCACACCTGACATCGGCACGGCGAACCTTACACTGTGTATGCTCCAGAAAACTTCGGAGGTCCCCCATGCAGCCTCGTCGAATCCTGGTCGCCGTCGCAATCTCCGCACTGCTCGCGGGAGTCTCGGTCTCGGCTCCGTCGCAGGCCGCCACGAAGGCGCCGCGCGCCACTCTCGGTCCGGTAACCCTCACGCCCACGGGTCCTACTCCCACGGTGTTGCCAGGCGTCGCCGTGGGGGACCAGGTGACGTTCCAGGCCACCGACGACTCCATCTTCATCTACTACGACCAGGTGGATGCCGCGCATCCCACACCGGCGAAGTTCACGATGGATGGCCAGGACTGTGACCCACTCCATAGCGAGTTGTGCCCGGTACCGCAGGGCACGACGAAAACCATCATCGTGCAGCGCACGGGCAAAGTCACCGTCTTCCAGGACAACACCTACTGGTTCGTCGATCTTCTCTCTCCGTTGCCAGCCCCCACGGCAGTCGCTGCCACACCGGCCAATGCCTCGGCCAACGTGTCGTGGACGGCGCCGGTGGACACCAGCGGTTGGCCGGTGACTGCTTATACCGTCACCTCGACCCCCGGGAGCAAGACCTGCTCGACGACGGGTGCGACCACGTGCTCGGTGACCGGCCTGACCAATGGGACGGCGTACACCTTCTCGGTGACGGCAACCAGCGCCTTGGGCACGTCGCCCCCCTCGACCGCCTCGGCGCCGGTCACCCCGACCATCACCCTGCCGACTCCTTCCGTGACGGCGACCCTGGACGCGGCCACCCGCACGGTCACGCTCACGTGGGGGCCCTACGACTGGCAAGGTCTCACGCCGAAGGACTTCACGATTGAGCGGCAGGCTTTGCCCAATGGGCGGGTCACGACCTTCACGAAGCCGTCGACACAGACGAGCCTCACCGATCCGGACCTGGGAGTGGGCAAGACCTACGAATATCGCGTGCGAGCCAATGCCCAGGACGGCACCGTCAGCTCGTGGGGATCCGCCAGCGCGACGGTTGCCAATCCCGGAATCCCCATTACGGCGAAGGTGGGTGATGGCTCAGCCGTCCTCACGTGGGCGCCCGTGCCGGGAGCCGAGGCCTACCTCGTCGATTGGTTCGACGCATTCACCGGTCAAGGCGGTGGCCACACCACGGTGACGTCATGCGCGACGGAATGCCGGCAGTCGGCCACCGGCCTCGTCAACGGCTCGAAGTACCTGGCCATCGTGTACGCGCGCAGCAAGACGGGTTCGTACATCGCGTTCACCGAGCCCCCGTCCGCCTTCACCCCCACCATCC
>JBJTJS010000271.1:0-20122 GCA_046096085.1 bacterium | reverse complement strand
CCAGGATGCCCAGGCCGATCACCGCGAGCACCGCGATCGTGACCGCCACGACGAATCCGGCGCCCCCGGCGGTCCCGGCGATCGTGGAGCAGCCCACCCAGCTCATCGCCCCCGTGGCCGCCACCGAGGTCTACGCCATCGACACCGCGCCCGTGCGTGGACGACGGGCTCAGCGGGGCGCCGGATTCGTCGTGGCGGTCACGATCGCGGTGCTCGCGGTGATCGGCCTGGGCATCCTGGCGGCCGCCCTGGTGCTCAACCGGCCCGGCTCCGCCCAGGTCGCCGTCCCCAACCTCGACGGGCTCACGGTCGTGCAGGCGCAGTCGGTGCTCGAGCGCGAGGGCCTCATCATGGGCTCGCAGACGCCCGAGATCTCCGAGCGCCCGGTGGACACCATCATCGGCCAGCAGCCCACGCCGGGCGAGCAGCTCGAGATCGGGCAGGCCGTCAACGTCACGGTGAGCGCGGGCAAGGACAAGACGCAGGTTCCTCCGCTGATCGGGCTCACGTCCGTCGCCGACGCCGAGACCGCTCTCGCTGACGCCAACCTCGTCCTCGGTCGCGTGACGGAGCAGGACGGCACCGAGCCCGCGGGCTACGTGCTCGCCCAGTCACCCAGCGAGGGCGAGTCGGTGGACGTCGGCACGAAGGTGGACATCATCATCGCCAGCGGCCTCGTCCCGGTCCCCTCGGTGGTCGGGCAGACCGAGGACGCCGCCCGAGGGGCGATCTCCGCGCTCGGCCTCAAGGTCGAGGTCGTCTACCAGGAGTCGCAGACGGTGCCTCAGGGAGTGGTCCTCGAGCAGGACCCGGGCGCCGGGCAGGCGGTCGACAAGGGCACGATCATCACCCTGGTGGTGGCCTACTCGCCCGAGCCGACGCCGACACCGGAACCGACGCCCGAGCCCGAGCCGACCCCGGAGCCCGAGCCCACGCCGGAGCCCGAGCCCACGGGCACCGGCAACCCGCTCTTCCCCTAGTCCTTGCGGCTTGCGTGCGTCCCCACGACGGGCGCCAGCCCCTCGGAGCGCTCCACCGCGCCGGCATCGCCGCACATCAGGAGCCAGTTGGCGAGGAGCCGGTGGCCGCCCTCGGTGAGCACGGACTCCGGGTGGAACTGCACGCCCTCCACGGGCAGCTCCCGGTGACGCAGGGCCATGACCACCCCCTCGCCCGCCGTGGACGACGTGGACCCGGTGATCTCGAGCTCGTCCGGCACGCTCTCCGGCACGACGGCGAGGGAGTGGTAGCGGGTCGCGGTGAACGGCACCGGGAGTCCGGCGAGGACCCCCTCGCCCCGGTGATACACCGACGACGTCTTGCCGTGGAGGAGTTCGGGCGCCCGGGCGACGACGCCACCGAAGGCCGCCGCGATGGCCTGGTGGCCCAGGCACACCCCGAGGACCGGGACCGTCGGCGACCCCGCCCGCGATGCGAGCCGGACGATGTCGATGCAGACTCCCGCGTCCTCGGGCGTTCCCGGGCCCGGCGACAGCAGGATCCCCTCGTAGTCGAGGGCCGCGTCCGGCGTCACCTCGTCGTTGCGGCGCACGTCGACCTCGGCACCCAGCTGCCCGAGGTACTGCACGAGGTTGAAGACGAAGGAGTCGTAGTTATCGACGACGAGGATGCGCGTCACTGGGCATCGGGCAGCCGGGCGGCTCAGCGCCAGCGGGTGGACACGATGAATCCGCCGGTGATGAAGGCGAAGCCGATGGCGACATTGATGAGAGGGCTGAGGTCCTTCATCACGGGGATGCTCGGCCCGGCGATGTAGTAGAGCACGATCCAGGCGAGGCCGATCACGAACAGGGCGACCATGGTCGGTGCCACCCACGGCGCCGAGCCCAGCTTCATGACCTTGCGCTCCCCCTTCTCCGGAGGCGGCGTGTAGTCGTCGCGCTTGCGGCCGCGGGACTCGGGCACGGGACACCTCCGAAGAATCCAGGAACGTGCGGGAACGGGCTCCAGCCTAGCCACCGCGGACCAGCCCGCCCGGACGGGCCGATGCCGCCGCCCGCGCCGGTAACCACACCGATGTGATTCTCCCCAACTGGGGACAACCTGTGGATGGCCCTCAGGCGAGTCCCAGCAGGGCCACCTCGCTGCCCAACTGCCCCGTCCGCCACACCGTGATCGCCACGAGCAGCGCCAGGATGCCGAGGATCCCGAGGACCTGCCAGAGCACCCTCGAGGAGCGGAAGGGCGACGGCGTCCACACGAACACCGCGGCCACCATCGCTCCCGCCACCAGGCCGCCGAAGTGCGCCCTCCAGTCGACGTCGGGCGACAGGAATCCGATGACGACGTTGATGCCCAGCAGGATGAGCACCTGGGTGATGTCCCACCGCATGCGCCTGCCCGCCACCAGGACCGCGCCCATGAGCCCGAAGATCGCCCCGGAGGCACCGACCGAAACGGATCGAGGGTCGGAGAACGTGTACGACGCCACCGCGCCGCCGAGCGCAGCCACCAGATACAGCACGATGAAGCGGACGTGGCCGAGGACGCGTTCGAGGGTCGGTCCGAGCACGAAGAGGACGTACATGTTGAACGCCAGGTGAAGCCACGACCCATGGAGGAAAGCCGCCGTGAGGAGCCGCCACCACTCGCCGTAGATGACGATCCCGTAGGGCCACATCCCGTAGTCCTCGGCCACTCCGTTGACGCCGACCGCGAACTGCAGGAGGAACGCCGCCGCGGTGATGCCGATGAGCATGTACGTGACATAGGGCCGCTGGATCATCGAGGATCCCGCGACGGTGACGGGCGCCCGGACCGTGCGGGCAGCCTCGCCTACGCACTCGGGGCACTGGAAGCCGACGGGGGCCGATCGCATGCACTCCGGGCAGATCGGGCGCCCGCAGCGCGTGCAGCGGATGTACGTCCCGCGGTCGGGGTGGCGGTAGCAGGGGACCGCCTCCGGCCCTGGCGCTACCGGTGGCGGTGTTGGCTCGCTCAACCCCGCTCGACGGTGATGCCCGTGATCTCCACCGGTGTCACCGGGCGGTCCTGCGGACCGGTGGGGACATTCGAGATCGCATCCACGACATCCCGGGAGGGCTGGTCGGCAACCTCACCGAAGATGGTGTGCTTGAAGTTGAGCCAGGCCGTGGGGGTCACCGTGATGAAGAACTGCGAGCCGTTGGTGTTCGGGCCGGCGTTCGCCATGGCCAGCAGGTAGGGCCGGTCGAACTGCAACTCGGGGTTGAACTCGTCGGCGAAGTTGTAGCCCGGGCCGCCCGTGCCGGTGCCCAGGGGGTCGCCGCCCTGGATCATGAAGCCGGGGATGACCCGGTGGAAGATCGTGCCGTCGTACAGCGGCCTGATGGTCTTGGCCTTGACCTTGGGGTCGGTCCACTCCTGGGTGCCCTCGGCGAGGCCGAGGAAGTTGCGAACGGTCTTCGGCGCCTGGTCCGGGAACAGGATGAGTTTGATGTCGCCCATGGAGGTGTGCAGGGTGGCATGGAGGTTCGAGTCCGGCATGCCCCGATCCTGTCATGTTGGCGCTAGGGCTGCGCCTTCGACCCGGGGTCATCCGGCCGGTCGGTCGCGTCCTTGATCGCCGCCCGGTCGTCCTCGAGCTGCGTGACGTCGCGGTCCTCGTCCTCCTGGTCCCTGCCCTCGAGTTGGGTGGCGAACTTCGCCAGTCGCTCCTCGTGGCGTGCCTTGCTCTCCTTGCCCTCCTTCTCGGCCGCCAGGGCCGCGCTCTTCGCCTCCTCGACCTCCTTCTGGGCGGCCTCGACGCCCTCCGCGGCCATGAGCGCGCTCAGGCCGCCTCCCGGGCCGCGCAGGACGTAGGCCATGAGCACGGCCAGCGCCGCGCCGAGGAACGGGCCGGCGACGTAGACCCACCACCCGGTGTAGTCGTTGGCCACGATGTCAGGGGTGAGCGAACGGCCCGGGTTCATCGACGCACCCGACGGAGGGCTTGCCCACAGCCCCGCCAGCGCGATGTAGCCGCCCACGGCGAGTGCCCCGATGGGCCCGATGCTCTGCGCGCCGGATGCGGTGCCGAGGATCACGCTCACAAGGCCGAACGTGAGGACGGTCTCGAAGACGAAGGCAACCCAGTCCGCGGTTCCCTCCGCAGGGTAGGTGCCCCCGTTGCTCGCCGAGACTCCGAGGACCCACTGCAGGAAGACGATTGCCGTCAGCCCGCCCAGGACCTGCGCGACGACGTAGGCGGGGACCCGAGACCACGGGAAGTCCCCGCGGAAGGCGAAGGCGAAGCTCACCGCGGGGTTGAGGTGCGCGCCGGAGATCTTGCCCATGAAGAGGATGATCGCCGCGACCATGAGCCCAGGGGCCACGACGGCGGCGGTGCGACTGATCGTGCCGCTGTACGCCGCCGCCATCATCCCGGCGCCCGCCGCCACGAGGACGAGGAAGAAGGTGCCGAGGAACTCCGCGATGCGCCGGCGCCATTCCCCGGCCGGATTGGCGAAGTCCTCGATCTCGCGGAGCGTCTCGCTCGCCCGGCCCGACAGCGTCGTATCGCTCACGCCGGGCATTATCCCGTCGAGGGGGCGATCCCGTTGATCAGGCACTCCCCGCCCTGGGCGGTGCCGCCGGCGCGGACGCCGGTCGGCACAAAGCCGGTAGCGTCTCTGCGCGGACGACAGAACCGGAGGTCACTGTGACGAAGAGCGCTCCCGAGCCCGGCACCCAGGATCGGCCCTGGCTCGCGCTCATCGCCCTGCTGCTCGGCGTCTCGCTCATCGTTCTCGAGGGCAGCATCGTCAACGTCCTCATCCCCACGATCGTCCAGGACCTCGGCATCGACCGGACGTCCGTGCTGTGGGTCACGTCGATCTACTCCCTGGTATTCGCCGCCCTGCTCATCACGTGCGGGGTGATCGCCGATCGCATCGGCCGCAAGCGGATGTTCATGCTCGGCACCATCGTCTTCGTGGCGTTCAGCCTCCTGGCCGGGGCTGCCCAGAACGGCGACATGCTCATCCTCGCCCGCGCCGGGGAGGCCGTCGGCGGCGCCATGATGCTCCCCACCTCCATGGCCATCATCAACGTCAACTTCCGGGGCCACATGCGTGCGGCCGCATTCGGCCTGTGGGGCGGGGTCTTCGGCGGCATGGCGGCGTTCGGCCCCCTGCTCGGCGGCTGGCTGGCCGATATCGGCTCCTGGAGGTGGGCCTTCTACATCAACGTCCCCCTCGGGCTCATCAGCCTCGTCATGGTCTGGTTCCTCGTCACCGAGTCGAAGGGGTCCGACACCCGACGGCTCGACGTGGGCGGCGTCCTCATGTCCTCCCTCGGGTTGGCGCTGCTCGTATTCGGGCTCATCGAAGGCCAGGCGCTCGGATGGTGGACCCTCATCACGCCCTGGGACCTCGGGCCGATATCTCTGCAGCCCGGCGAGGTCTCCCCGGTGCCGGTGACCCTGGCGCTCGGGACTGTGCTCCTCGTCGCCTTCGTCCTGTCGCAGGCGTCGCGAGCCAAGCGCGGGAAGTCGGTCCTCATGGACCTGTCGCTCTTCCGCATCCGCCGATACGGATACGGCAACGTCGTGGTGACCCTGGTGTCCCTCGGGGAGTTCGGCGTGCTCTTCGCCCTGCCCCTGTGGCTGCAGGCCGTCCCCGGCTTCAGCCCACTGCAGACCGGTGCCCTCGTGGCCGTGCTGGGAGTGGGCGCCCTGCTCGCAGGAGGCGCCGCACGCCACGTGGCCGCGCTCATGGGCGCCACCCGACTCGTCCGGCTCGGGATGGTCCTGGAGATCCTCGGCATAGCCGGCGTCATCGTGACGATCAGCGTCGATCGATCCGCCTGGTGGATGGCCATCCCGCTCTTCGTCTACGGCATCGGCGTCGGCTTCGACAGCGCGCAGCTCACCAACGTGGTGCTCGAGGACGTCCCGCCGCAACGGTCTGGAGGCGCGTCGTCCGTCACGTCCACGCTGCGCCAGGTCGGCTCGACGATGGGATCGGCCCTTCTCGGCACGATCCTCTTCGTCTCCCTGGGCATCGCCCTGACCGACGACCTCCAGGTCAACCAGCCGCAGCTGTCCGAGCAGCAGGTCACCCGGATCGTGGACGAGGAGGTGGACAGTTCAGGCGAGGCGATCATCCCGCTCGAGCTCCAGCCGGGGATGTCAGCCGTCGCCGACGAGGCCAAGCAGTCCTACACCCGCGCGGTGCAGATCATGGCGGCCTGCGCGGGGGCCGCCATGATCATCGGGCTCATCGCGTCGTTCGGTCTTCCCGCGGATCGCCGCCGCGAGGAGGACGAGGCCCCTCGGGAGACGGTCGACGCCTGAGCCTGCCCTCGGCGGGCTGGCACGGCTGGCCCGGTCACGGTGCGGAGGCAGCCGCCTGGTCGAGGGCGCTGAGGAACACCCCCACCGGCTGGGCACCGGAGACGCCGTACGCGCGATCGATGACGAAGAAGGGCACGCCCCCTGCCCCGAATGCATGGGCGAGTTCCTGGTCCTGCTCGACCTGCTCGGCGTACGCCGCGCTCGCGAGCATGCGCCGGGCGCCCTCGGCGTCCAGACCCGCCTCCTCGGCGAGACCGGCGAGATCGTCCGTGCCGAAGACGCTGCGGCCCTGCTCGAAGTACGCGGAGTAGACGACGTCGAGCAGCCGCTGCGCCGCCACCGGGTCCTGCTCCTGGGCCCACAGGACGAGGCGATGGGCATCGAGGGTGTTGCCGCTCATGGTCCAGTCGAGGTGGTAGTCGAGGTCTTCGCCGGCGGCCACCTCCGTAACGTTGGCCATCATCGCGAGCGCCTCGTCGCGGCCGACGCCGTACTTGCCGGAGAGCCGATCGACGGTGGGCTCGGGCACCGTGCTCGCCGCCGGGTCGAGCTGGAACGCCCGGTGGACGATGGCGACGTCGTCGGTGAGTCCGCGCTCGGCGAGGGCGTGCTGCAGTCGCCGCTTGCCGATGTAGCACCACGGGCAGACGACATCCGCCCACACCTCGATCTGCATGGGGGAAGTCAACCACCCCGCGCGGTGGGGAGGCGGTGGAGGCTAGGGGACTCGAACCCCTGACTTCTGCCTTGCAAAGGCAGCGCTCTACCAGCTGAGCTAAGCCCCCGTGGGCCCCCCGATGCTACGCGAGGGCTCGTCCACGACGATCTCGGCGTGGTCACTCACGCGCACATCATGGCTCAGGCAGCCTGCGCGAGAGGATCAGGCCCGGGCGGCGTCGCCGGCGTCCGCTGAGCCGCTCGCCGCATGCGTGCCCTGAACCGCGGGGACGTCGGCGGGTAGGGGATGCGACGTCACCCGGTGCAACGCATGTCGTGAGAGTACGTGCTCCTTCCCCGTGAGCACGTGCGCGAGAGCCGCTCGCATGCGGGGGGTGGAGAGGTAGGCGAGGAGGCAGCCGATGCCGACCGCCTCGATCACGAGCGCCGCCCACACACTCCAGGAGTCGGCGATCCCCGCGATGATGAGGGCCCCGATCGGGGTCGCGACGGTGATGAGGGCGGAGAACGCTGCCAGGACCTCCGCCTCCTTCTCCTCCGGCGCGCTGGTCTGGACCGCGGCCGTGACGACGACCGACGTCATGTTCAGGGCCATGCCCAGGGGGATGAGGACGAGCATCACCAGCACGAGGCGCAGCCCCTCGGACAGCAGCGGGGCGAGGGCCATCAGCGCGGTGGCGATCATGAGGATGACGAGCGCCACCATCGCGATATGCCAGTGCGAGTACTGCTTCTCGCGTATCCGGAGAATGGGCGCCACTAGCGCCATTCCGACGTACAGGGAGGACAGCAGCAGGGAGAAGATCACCGCATTCGAGCCAATGCTGGTGGAGACCCCGGGAAGCAGGTTGAAGATGGGCCAGGCCACGAGCTGCACGATGACGGCGACCAGAACGAATCGCCGGAGCAGGCTCACGTCGCGCATGACCGCGAACGCCTCTCGCATCGAGCTGCGTCCCGTGCCCCCCGCGACCGCGCGCAGCGGCCTGAAGAGGCCCATCGCGGCCGCGAGCACGAGGTAGGAGATGCCGTTGACCACGAAGAGGCTGGCCGGCCCGCAGGCATCGAGCATGATCCCGCCCGCGATGACGCCGACGATGCCGGCGACGGCGTTCGAGGACGAGATCACCGCGTCCAACTGGGATACGCGGCCCTGCGGGGCGATGAGCCGGATCATCTCGTTGTTCACCGGGAAGTAGAAGGCGCCCAGGATGCCGCTGGCGACCGAGGTGAGGAGCAGCAGCCCGTAGCTCAGGTCGCCCAAGGCCACGATGCCCGCGACGACGAAGAACAACGACCCTCTGAGCACGAGGTTCACTGCGGCGAGCCACCGTAGATCGAAGCGCTGCGTTATCGAAGCCGCGGGCCGCATGAGGAGCAGGGCCGGAAGGGCCGAAGCCGCCATGATGACGACGGAGGCAAGGAGCGTGCCCGTCAGCTGGTAGGAGACGAACGTGAAGGCCAGCATGGCCACGGCCGAGCCGAAGGTGCTGATGGTGTTGGCCACCACCAGGGTCGTGACGCGCGGGTTCCCGCGAAGGACCCCGTCGGGGGCCTCGCTGTCGGGCGGCTCCGCGTCAGCGGCCATGCGCTGACAGGGGACCTATCAGGTGAGGTCCGGGACCGAGGTCGCCTCGGTCCACAGGTCGTCCTCGGCCCGACTGGCCTGGATCTGGCGGTACACGAGGTAGCCGATGCCGGCCAGGGCGATGAGCAGCAGCAGTTTCTTCATGTGGGCCTAGGTGGACTTGAACCACCGACCTCTTCCTTATCAGGGAAGCGCTCTAACCGAGCTGAGCTATAGGCCCGTGCCTTTCGGCTAGGAAAGGGTACAGGGGCCATCCCGCCGGCCGATCCGCCGCCCAAGCCGTGCCAGGGCGAACCTAGGCCCCCTGCGGTGCGCCGCTCCTGGTGAGCCGTTGGCTCACCAGCACTGCGGCGAGGTAGATGACCGCGACGACGAGCAGGAACCTGTAGCCGGTGAGGAGCGACAGGTACTCCAGGCAGCCGCCGATCATCGCCCCGAAGAGGTTCGCCGCGAAGGCCGCCGTCGGGTTGCCCGCCTCCTTGAACCGCGACGTGAAGTACAGGTTCGCGCAGAAGATCGGCGTGAAGGCGAGGAGCACCGCGGCCACGAGCCTCGCCGGCACCGGCAGGCTGAGCAGCCACGAGTTGGGGACCAGCCAGGCCACCGCCAGCGACGTGAAGAGGGCGGCGATGATCGCCGCGCGGGGGACGACGAATCGGCGCGTCACCTCGATCGCGCAGAGCACGGCCAGGAGGACGCCGGTGAAGACCAGGGCGTTCACCAGCCAGGTCGTGCCGAAGAGCAGCGCGAACGTGGTGATCGATCGCGTCTCCAAGAGCAGGAACGCCATCCCCATGAGGAACAGGTCGGCGTAGCCCCTCATCTGCCGCAAGGGGCCGCCCACCACCCGGATGGCGATGAGGGAGACGCCCAGGATCAAGGCGATGAGCAGGAGGTAGATGCCCGGGATGGATGCGTCTCGCAGGTACAGGAAGGGATGGTCATCCGCCGATGGGGCGGGGATCCCCACGGCCTCGAAGTTCCCGCGGACCCACGTCCCGTTCTCGGCGCACACCGCGTTGTCCGCGTTCTTCCCGATGGCCAGGACGGCCAGCGACTGGACGGCGGTGAAGCGATCGATGCAGGGAGGATGCCCGAAGACCTGGTCGAGGGTGCCGGCCAGTCGATTGATGAGCCAGTCCTCGCGGTAGTAGTTGTACATCACGAAGACGCCATCCTCGGAGAGGTGGTCGTAGGCCTCCTGGATGGACTCCTGGGTGAAGAGGTAGGACTCCAGCCGAAGTTGGCTCGCGCCCGACACCAGAGTGAGGGAGTCGGGAAGCGCGAACAGGATGAGGTCGTACTTCTCGTCCGTGCGCGAGAGGAAGGCACGTCCGTCGTCGATATACACCGAGACACGGGGGTCGGCGTAGGGCTGGTTGGGGTTCTTCTCCACGCCGATCTGCTGGATGCGCGGATCGATCTCGACGGCATCGACGTGCTGGGCGCCCCTGGACAGGGCGAGGGCCACGTCCGTGCCGGTGCCCGCGCCGATCACGAGCACCCTGCCCAGCGGGTTGTCGACCGCTCGCTCGTAGGGCCGGCCGTACATCGGCTCTACCTTGACGCGCGATTCGGCGTCCAGGACGTTCTGGTGCGGGATCCCGTTGACCTGGATCGTGGTGAACGGGCCCGCGTCGGGATCGACGTAGTCCTGCGTCGTCACCTTGTAGTACGGCGACCACGAGACGCCTGGAGCGACCGACTCCAGGACCAGGAGCACGACGATCGCGGCGCTGGCGAGCAAGGAGAGCAACGGGAGGCGCCGGCCGTAGAGCACCACCATGGCGACGAGCAGGATCGACGGCCACACCCAGGAGGGGGACCGCAGGAACGCGACGATCGTGAAGCACACCGTGCCCGAGATCGACCCGATGATGTCCCAGCGGTAGGCATCCAGGGCCGAGAACTGCAGGAAGGCACGACCGGTGATCTCGCCCAGGCTCGTCATCGCCAGCGCGACGACGAGGAACACCAGGGGCAGTGAGATCCAGGTGGGCAGCCCCGTGGGACGCACCTCCGTGAAGAAGATCAGGTCACTCGAGGAGCCCTCGATGCGCGCGGGGAAGAGGGTGATGAAGCCGATGAGGACCAGGACTGCGATGGGCGCGTAGCGCCCGAAGTCGAAGGTGCGCTTCGCCCGCAGGAAGCCCAGCCCGATGCCGAGGAACGAGGCGAGCAGGATGAGGTTGGAGAAGTACGACAGGTGCACCAGGTTGGCCCCGGCCCAGCGGATCAGGGCGAGCTGGACGAAGAGCATGAGGCCGCTCGCGACGACGAGCCGCCGTCGGGCGGTGAGGAGCCCGACCGGGGCCTCCTGGACAGCACTCACCGGGGGATCATGGCAGGACTCGCAGCGTCAGGGGGCTCCGACCGGCGCGGACACCGGCAGGCCGAGGCAGAGCACCTCGTCGCGCAGGGCCTGCCGGATCGCGACGGGGTCGCGCAGTGCGGCATCCGTCATCGACTGCAGCGACAGCCCGTCGATGAGCGCGTGCAGGCGACGGGCCTCGCGCTCCGGCTCACGCTGGGGATGGAGCAGTCCCTGGTGGCTCATCCCCCGGACCAGGTCGAAGAGACCGTCGGTCATGTGGTTGTTGAGGTCGTGGAGCACGGCCGCGAGGTCGGGGTCGGTCGTGGAGTGGACGGCGAGCACGAGCCACACCCCCGACATCTGGCGACGGCGATCGCTGACCGGGACGAGCGTGTAGAGGATTTCCGTCACCTTGTCGACGTCGAGGTCGAAGAGCCCGAGCGCGAGGATGTGGTCGGTGTTGGACTGCTCGAGCTCACGCACGGCGAGGGTGAGAAACTGGGGCATGGTCCCGACATAGTGGCCGATGCTGGACTTGGGCATCCCGGCCTCCGCCGCCACCGTGCGCACCGACACGGCCGTCACGCCGTCCCGGTCGACGACTCTCCACAGCGCCTCGACGATGTGACGACGTCGCTCGTCGTGATCCACGATCTTCGGCATCCGGCCCCCTTCCGGCGACACCAACCGGCCGCATCGTACTCGCCCGGTGTCCGATCCCCCGGGGACTCCGCCCGGGCCGGCGGCTACACGGCGTCGGTGAAGGTGAGCTCCACGCCGCCGGTGATGCCGACGGTGAGGTTGTACAGGACCGCGAAGATGCCCGCCAGGATGGAGACCAGCGCGATCTCCAGCGCGGCCACCACCACCGTGATCCCGATGACACGGTCGAAGGCGAGCACGGCCTCGAGGTCGAACGTCGTGGTCCCGGACCCGATGACCTCATCGACGTTGCGGGCCAGGGTCGCGAAGACCCCGCTGTAGTCGAGGAGCCACCACGTCACGGCCACCGCCGTGACGAGGACCACCGCGAGGGCCACGGAGAGCATGAACGCCACCTTCATGACCGACCAGGCATCCACGCGGTAGACGTAGAGACGGGCCCGCCGCGGGGACTTGCGCAGGGAGGCCTTGGGACGGCGCTTGGGCTTGGGGGCGGGCTGGGCCGGAGGCGGCGCCGGCGCGGGCTCCGCCGGGCCGGACACCGGCGGAAGGCCCTGCGCGGGAGTTTCGTCGTCGTGGCGCGCCCGCCGCACGGGCTCCTCGCCGTGGGCCCGCCCGATGGGCGTGACGGTGGGAGGCGCCGTCGGAGGCACCGTCGAGCCAGTACCCGCTGCCGCCGTGCTCGCCACCCGGGCTCCCTTCCCGTGCCTGTGGAGACAGGTTAGCCCGTGGGGCGCGCCTCGCCCGTCTCCTCGGCGGTCTCGAAGTCGTCACGTTCGGAGTCGGTGTCTCCTGACCGGGCGACCGCGACGAGGCTGCCGTCCTCGCCGAGGTTCATGAGCCGGACTCCCATCGTGTCCCGCCCGGATGACCTCAGCTCCTCGACCCTCGTGCGGATGACGACGCCGTCTGATGCCACGGCGAAGATCTCGTCCTCCAGCGCGCACACGAGCGCGCCCACGAGGCCTCCCCGCTCCTCGACCAGACGCATGGCCCGGACCCCCATGATCCCGCGGCCCTTGGGGGACCAGTCGTCGACGGGCGTGCGCTTGGCAAAACCGCCGTCGGTCACGGTCACGACGTACGAGCCGTCGCGCACCACGTCCATCGACAGCAGGGCATCGTCACCCCGGAAGCGCATGCCGATGACGCCGCTCGTCGCCCGGCCCATGGGGCGGAGTTGGGCGTCATCGGCATGGAACCTAACCGACAGACCCTTCCGCGACACGAGGAGCAGGTCGTCCTCCTGGGACACCAGTTGCGCCGAGATGACCTCGTCATCCTCCGCCAGGTTGATCGCGATCACGCCGCCTGTGCGATTCGAGTCGTACTCCTCCAGCCGGGTCTTCTTGACCATCCCGCTGCGCGTGGCGAGCACGAGGTACGGCGCCTGCTGGTAGTCCCTGAGGTACAGCACCTGCGCGATCTGCTCATCCGGCTGGAAGGCGAGGAGGTTCGCGACGTGCTGCCCCTTGGCATCGCGGCCCGCCTCGGGAAGCTGGTAGGCCTTGGCGCGGTAGACCCGACCCTTCGTCGTGAAGAACAGGATCCAGTGGTGCGTCGTCGTCACGAAGAAGTGCTCGACGACATCGTCCTGGCGCAGTGCAGCGCCGCGGACGCCCCGGCCGCCCCGGCGCTGGGCACGGTAGAGGTCGGCCTTGGTGCGCTTGGCGTACCCGCCCGCGGTGATCGTGACGACCACGTCCTCCTCGGCGATGAGATCCTCATGGCTGACGTCGCCGTCCCACGGGACGAACTGGGTCCGACGCTCGTCGCCGTAGTCGTTCACGACCTCGGCCAGCTCCTCGCTCACGATCGAGCGCTGCCGCGGCTCCGACGCCAGGATGTCGTTGTAGTCGGCGATCTTCGCCATCAGCTCGTCGAACTCGTCGATGATCTTCTGCCGCTCCAGGGCGGCCAGTCGGCGCAGCTGCATGTCGAGGATCGCGGTGGCCTGGAGCTCATCGATCTCGAGCAGCCCCATCAGGCCCGTGCGGGCATCCTCGACCGTGGCCGATGCCCTGATGAGCGCGATGACCTCGTCGAGGGCGTCGAGCGCCTTGAGGTAGCCGCGCAGGATGTGAGCGCGCTCCTCCGCCTTGCGCAGCCGGTAGCGGGTACGGCGCTGGATGACCTCGATCTGGTGCGTGATCCAGGAGCGGACGAACTGCTCGACGCTCAGCGTGCGGGGCACTCCATCGACCAGCGCGAGCATGTTGGCACCGAACGTCTCCTGCAACTGGGTGTGCTTGTACAGGTTGTTGAGAACAACCTGGGCCACCGCGTCGCGCTTCAACTCGATGATGAGGCGCATCCCGGTGCGCGAAGAGGAGTCGTCGCGGACGTCTGCGATGCCGCCGATCTTCCCGTCGCTCACGAGTTCGGCGATGCGCAGCAGCAGGTTGTCCGGGTTGACCTGGTAGGGCAGCTCGGTGATGACGAGCAGCTGACGCCCCTTCGCGTCCTCGTCGACGGTGACGACGGCGCGCATGGTGATGGCCCCGCGGCCCGTGCGCAGCGCATCCTCGACTCCGCGACGGCCCACGATGAGGCCGCCCGTGGGGAAGTCGGGACCGCTCACGCGCTCGATGAGAGCCTCGAGCGCCTCCTCGCGGGTCGCCTCGGGGTTCTCGAGCATCCACTGGACGCCTGAGGCGACCTCGCGGAGGTTGTGGGGCGGGATGTTCGTGGCCATGCCGACGGCGATGCCGGCGCTGCCGTTGATGAGGAGGTTCGGGAAGCGGCTGGGCAGGACGACCGGTTCCAGCGTGCGGCCGTCGTAGTTGGGCGCGAAGTCGACGGTCTCCTCGTCGATGTCCCGCACCATCTGCATCGCCAGCGGCGCCATGCGGCACTCGGTGTAGCGCTGCGCCGCAGGGGGATCGTTGCCCTGCGAGCCGAAGTTGCCCTGCCCCTGCACGAGCGGGTAGCGCAGCGACCAGGGCTGGGCCAGCCGGACGAGGGCGTCGTAGATCGCCGTGTCGCCGTGCGGGTGGTAGTTGCCCATGACGTCGCCGACGACGCGCGCCGACTTGGAGAAGTTGCGGTCGGGTCGGTAGCCGCCGTCGTACATCGCGTAGAGGACGCGACGATGCACCGGCTTGAGGCCGTCACGCACGTCGGGGAGCGCGCGGGACACGATGACGCTCATCGAGTAGTCGAGGTACGACCTCTGCATCTCGGTCTGCAGGTCGACCGGCTCGATGCGACCTCCCGGGGGAATCACGTCGATGTCGTCGGGCACGTCATGCTCCTGTCGGCTGTGCTGTCGGGGGCCAGGGACTAGATGTCGAGGAACCGCACGTCGCGGGCGTTGCGCTGGATGAAGTTGCGCCGGGACTCGACGTCCTCGCCCATGAGGACGCTGAAGGTCTCGTCCGCCTGGGCGGCATCATCGAGGGTCACCTGGAGCAGGACGCGTCGCTCAGGATCCATGGTTGTCTCCCACAGCTCGTCGGCGTTCATCTCGCCGAGGCCCTTGTAGCGCTGGATGCCCTCCTCCTTGGGGAGCTTCTTGCCCGCTGCGACGCCGACCTCGATGAGGGCATCGCGTTCTGCGATCGAATAGGCATAGTCAGGCGTCTCGCGCTGCCACTTGATCTTGAACAGCGGTGGCTGGGCGAGGAAGACGTGCCCGTCGATGATGAGCTGCGGCATGAACCGGAAGATCAGCGTCAGCAGGAGCGTGCGAATGTGCTGGCCGTCGACGTCGGCATCGGCCATCAGCACGAGCTTGTGGTAGCGCAGTCGATTGACGTCGAAGTCCTCGTGCACTCCGGTGCCGAGAGCTGACACGAGGGCTTGAACCTCGTTGTTCTGCAGGACCTTGTCGATCCGCGCCTTCTCGACGTTGAGGATCTTCCCGCGGATGGGCAGGATCGCCTGGGTGCGCGGATCGCGACCCTGACGGGCGCTTCCGCCGGCCGAGTCGCCCTCCACGATGAAGACCTCGCACTCCTCCGGCTCGCGGCTGGAGCAGTCGATGAGCTTGCCGGGCATGCCGGCGCCCCCGAGAAGTCCCTTGCGGTTGCGGGCGAGGTCGCGGGCCTTGCGGGCCGCGATACGCGCCGTGGCGGCGTTGACGGCCTTGCGAGCGATCTCCTTGCCCTCGGCCGGGTTCTGCTCCAGCCAGGCCCCGAGCTGGTCGTTGACCACCTTCTGGACGAACGTCTTCATCTCGGTGTTGCCGAGCTTGGACTTCGTCTGCCCCTCGAACTGCGGCTCCTTGAGCTTCACGCTCACGATCGCCGTGAGGCCCTCCCGAATGTCCTCGCCGGTGAGATTGGCGTCCTTCTCCTTGAGGATGCTCCACTCGCGGGCGAACTTGTTGAGCAGCGAGGTCATCGCCGCGCGGAAACCCTCCTCGTGGGTCCCGCCCTCCGTGGTGTTGATGGTGTTGGCGAACGTGTGCACGCTCTCGTTGAAGCCGGAGTTCCACTGCATGGCCACGTCGCAGGCCATGCCCTTCTTGTCGTCCTCGGCCTCGAGCTCGATGACGGTCGGATTGCCCGCTCCCTTGCTGGCGTTGAGGTGTCGCACGAAGTCGGCGATGCCGCCCTCGTAGTGGTACGTGATCTCGGTGATCTCGTCGCCGCTGAACTCATCGATGGCGGCCCGGCCGGGGCGCTCGTCGATGAGCGTGATGGTGAGTCCGCGGTTGAGGAACGCCATCTCCTGGAAGCGTCGCGCCAAGGTCTCGGTGTCGAAGTCCGTCGTCTCGAAGATGTCGGCATTGGGCCAGAACGTCACCGTGGTGCCGTGCTCGGTCGTCGCCTCGCCCTTCTCCAGCGGTCCGAGGGGAACGCCGTTCTCGTAGGCCTGGCGCCACACGAAGCCGTCACGGCGCACCTCGACCTCGAGGCGAGTCGACAGCGCGTTGACGACGGACACGCCCACCCCGTGCAGTCCACCGGACACGGAGTAGCCTCCGCCGCCGAACTTGCCCCCCGCGTGGAGGACGGTGAGGACGACCTCGACGGCGGGACGCTTCTCGACGGGGTGCTCGTCGACCGGGATGCCACGACCGTCGTCACTCACGCGGACGCTGCCGTCGGGGCGGATCTCCACCAGGATGCGCGTGGCGTAGCCGGCCATGGCCTCGTCCACCGAGTTGTCCACGACCTCGTAGACCAGGTGGTGCAGGCCGCGGGCCCCCGTGGAGCCGATGTACATCCCGGGGCGCTTGCGGACGGCGTCCAGTCCCTCGAGGACGGTGATGTCGCTGGCGTCGTAGGACACGGGGGAAGGGCCTCCTCGAAGTGGCGGTCGCCGGGGGCGGCCAGCGCCCCTCGGGGACAGGATCCCGGGGGGACCGTGTCTGTCCTCATCCTAACGCTCGAGACCGGGGGAAACATGCCCGCCCACGCCCCTGGGGACAGCGTCAGGCGCCTGCGACCCCGCCCCGCGACCCTTGGGATGCACCCCAGCGCTCAGCCCCTTAGGGAGCCGCTCAGCCGTAGGTGTCCCTCGGCCCCGGTCCGGGGACGCGACGCGGGCCCGTCGCCCGCCGAGGTGGGGCCGGTCCCAGGATGCGGATCCGGCTCACCGCGTCGGGTCCGAGCTCCTCGCGGATGCGGGCCAGGAGGGTCGCGGAGAGGACGCGCAACTGCGTCGCCCAGGCCGTGGAGTCGGCACGCAGCAGGAGTTCCGGGCCGCTGTCGGTGAGGGTGAGGCCCTCAGGGCGCGCATGCGCGGCGACCTCCGGTCCGGCGATGTCCTCCCACCGCACCTCCAGGCCGGCCTGGCGCGACTGGTGCTCGTACCCCTCGGTGCGGATCCAATCGTCGAGGACCGCCTGGACGGTGGCGGGATCGCGCCCTCCCGCAGATGGCGATCCGCCACGGCGTGCTGGCAGGTCGGAGCGACGAGTCCCCGGGGAGCGCCTCGCCGCGCGGGCGCGACGCACCGCCTCGTTCGCGAGGTCGTCGCCCACCGCAGGCGCGCCCGTCGCGTCGTCGGGGGACGGCTCCGTCGGCTGCTGGTCCGCCGGCCTGCCCTCAGTCACGGGGAGTCACCGAACCCTGGCGCACGTCGAACCAGCGAGCAGCCAGGCCTCCGGGCACGTCGTCGGGCACTGCCGCGGTGATGAAGGTCTGCGGCGTGACCGCGATGCGCTCGACGAGGTGTCCGCGCCTCGCCGAGTCGAGTTCGGCGAACACGTCGTCGAGGATGAGCACGGGCAGGTCACCGTGCTCGGCGAGGACGTCGTACGACGCCAGCCGAAGCGCCAGCGCCGCCGACCAGGATTCCCCCTGCGAGGCATACCCGCGCAGGGGCCTGCCCTGCAGGGTGAGCGCGAGCTCGTCGCGGTGGGGGCCTACCAGGGTGATCCCTCGGTCGAGTTCCTCGCGGCGGCGTGACACCAGGGCCTCGCGGAGCAGGTCGGCCAGGGCCTCCGGCATCGACGCGTCACCGATGTCGACGCTCGGCGCGTATGCCAGATCGAAGGCACCCGCTCCTGCCGTGAGTTCGGCGTAGGAACCGGCTGCGTGAGGCGCCAGGCGGGAGACGAGCTCCGCGCGCGCCGCCATGAGCTCCCCGCCCAGGTCGCACAGTTGGTCATCCCACACCTGGAGGGTGCGCTCCATCTCGGTCCGATCGGTGCGCCGGACCGAGTGCGCGGACTTGAGGAGGGCGTTGCGCTGCTTGAGCACGCGGTCGTAGTCGGCCCGGACGCCGGCGAAGCGCGGCTGCCTCTGGATGAGCACGTCATCGAGGTACCTGCGCCGATCGGCCGGATCGCCCTTGACCAGTGCGAGGTCCTCCGGCGCGAACACCACGGTGGTAAGCACGCCGAGGATGTCGCGGGACCTGGGGACGGCGGTCCTATTGATGCGAGCGCGATTCGCCCGACCGGACTGGATCTCCATCTCCAGGACCGTGCACCGTGCATCCCGGACGACCTCCGCGCGCACGACGGCCCGCTCCGCGCCCTCGCGGATGAGAGGAGCGTCGGTGGCGACGCGGTGGCTCCCCAGGGTGCTGAGGTAGACGAGCGCTTCCACGAGGTTCGTCTTGCCCTGCCCGTTGGCGCCGGCGAGGACGGTGACACCGGGGGCGAACGCCACCTCGACAGCGGCGTAGTTGCGCATGTCCGTCAGGGACAGGCTGAGGACATAGGTCGCCGCGTCGGGTGCGCGGATCGGGCCGCCGTCGGGCTGGCCAAGGGGTACCCCCGGGCGGCCTGCCTCGCTCACCGGCCCGCTAGCCCGCGAGGCGCACCGGCATGAGCAGGTAGCGGTAGTCCGCCCCCGCATCGCCCTCGGCCGACAGGACGGCGGGACGCGTCGCCTGGGTGAAGGCCAGTCGTGCCTGGGGCGCGTCGAGGGCGCCGAGCCCGTCGAGAAGGTACTGGGGGTTGAAGGCGATCTCCAGTCCTTCGCCCTCGAGGGAGCACTCCACGCCTTCGCTCGCCTGCGCCTCGTCGCGAGCACCGGCCCTCAGGAGTACCTCGCCGGCGGCGAACGCCAGCCGCACCGGGGTGTTGCGCTCGGCCACCAGCGACACGCGCTTCACGGCCTCGACGAGCTCGCCGGTCGAGACCAGTGCCGACGACAGCGTCTCGGAGGGGAGCAGCGATCGGTACTTGGGGAACTCGCCGTCGAGGAGACGGGTGGTGGTGCGCCGCCCCTCTCCCTCGAATCCCATGAGCCCTTCGGCCAGCGACAGGTTGATGACCTCGGCCGACGCGAGCGACTTCGCGGTCTCCGCGAGGGTCCTGGCCGGCACCAGGGCATGGGACTCCTGATTCGCTGCCGAAGGCGACCAGGGGAACTCGCGGACCGCGAGGCGATAGCGATCCGTCGCGGCCAGGGTCACGGTCGCACCGTCGACCTCGATGCGAATCCCCGTGAGAGTGGGCAGAGTGTCATCGCGGCCAGCGGCGATCGCCACCTGTGCCACCGCCGTCGCGAACAGGGAACCGGGAACGGTGCCCGACGCGTGCGGCATGGCGGGAAGCGCGGGGTAGTCCTCGACCGGGAACGTCGGCACGACGAACGACGACTTCCCGCAGGTCACCGATACACGGGTGCCCTCCAGGGCCACTTCGACCGGTGCACTCGGCAGTGACCGAGCGATGTCGGCGATGAGCCTGCCCGGCACCACGCACCGACCCGGGTCGATCGGGGTCGCCTCGACCTCGACTCGGGAGGAGGTCTCGTAGTCGAAGCTCGACACGACGAGGCCCGTCGCGTCCGCTTCGAGGAGGAGGCCGGCCAAGATCGGCAGCGACGGCCTACTGGGAAGGGTGCGCGCCGCCACGACACGCCGGCTCACGTGGGGAGACGGTCGTCATCCACGGTCTCCACACCGGTGATGATGACGACGAGACATCACTCACCGATGGTCAGGGAACCACCACAGCCTGGATCGCTGTGGACGGAGGACTCCCCCTGGCACCGCTGTTCCGTCGGTGGGAGGATGACCGCTTCTGAGGACCGGGAGGTGCCGTGAAGTTCCGCGTGGAGCGCGATGCCGTGGCCGAGGCCGTGGCCTGGGCGGCGCGCACCCTTCCCAGTAGGCCGTCGCTGCCGATCTTGGCCGGCCTCCTCCTCGAAGCGGACGCGACGGGCCTCGTCGTGTCGAGCTTCGACTACGAGACCTC